>JANLUJ010000296.1:0-2195 GCA_031363425.1 Pirellula sp. | reverse complement strand
TCAGATAAGTCGTGAAAGCCCTGCACTTCGATTCCAGCATTTGCCAGACTTGCTTGGCCTGCGGCGTATAGTCCTGCCCTCACAACGCCAGGGTCACTTACGACCAACGCGCGAGAGCAACCCAGTTCGCGGGCCAGCTGCCCCAATCTCGCGACAACGCCGGAACCGAAAATGATTCGCGGTCGCAGTTGGTAGTCAAATTCCTGCATGAATTCCTTTTTTCAGTTTCACAAGTTTATTGGCCGCCCAACGTCCACGGACCAGTGGGCCATGTCACGTTTACGGCCAGAGGCCATGTTACGTGAAAAGCGTAGCGGCAATCTTATTGTATTCGGAATAGTTTAACAGGTCGGCTATTATGGATTGTATTAGTAGTCCTGGTCCGACGTGTTCGCGTGAATTTCTTGAACAGGATTCTCCGATAAAGAACCGAGAATAGGGTTCACGGATGGACCATCGGCTAACTCTCAGCCTCCGAGGCATGACGCTTCAAGTCCTTTCCGTGAATGCTACGAAACGTGAATGGCCCTTTGTGTTTAGGCCGTTTAAAAACGCTTTTGCGTTCCACCCTTGTTCAGGATAGGAGTTCCAGAACTATGAAAATGAGCAAATTCGCGCTGACAGCAATGATTGCTAGCGCTTGCTGTGCGGGAACGGCCTTCGGTCAAACTAACCGAACAGCTCCCCGGTATTACCCTGCTTCTTATTACAGTTACTACCAAGACGGAGCCCAGGCTCCTGCACCAGTCGCATCGGCGAGTGACTCAAAAGCCCCATCCTCTGCTTGCTGCGACAAAGGCTCAGCCTGTGACGTCGCGGACATTTGCAACGGCAAAGGCAGCAGCTGCGACAGCCTAGGTAGCTGCGGCTGTGGCAATGGCGCTTGCGATGGCGGTTGTGGCGGCGGATGCGGATCCGGCGGCCTACTGGGCCTAGGATTGCTAGGTGGCGGTTGCAAACTAGGTGATCCTTGGAAATTGGCGCCGAACGGAATCGCTGGAGTTACAGTCGGCGGTTGGACGAGCGTTGGGTACCACTCCGCACGCAATCCTGGCAGCTTCAATACATACGACCGAGTTCAATTAGGTCAGCAATATTTTTATGCCGAAAAGATTGCCGACGGCAAAGAGGGTCTTGGTTTTGGTGGTCGCATCGACTACATCTACGGTACCGATGGTCCGGACACTCAAGCGTTTGGTATCCCAAACAACCATTGGGACAATGGTTGGGATAACGGTGGCCAATATGGCCATGCCCTACCGCAAGTGTATGGTGAAGTCGCGATGGGTGATTTGAGCGTCAAGCTTGGGCATTTCTATACCATTTGCGGTAACGAAGTGGTTCAATCAACCGGTAATTTCTTCTATAGCCGCCAGTTCACGTTCTATAACGCTGAACCGTTTACTCATACCGGTGCTTTGACCACTTACAACGTGGATGCTGACACGCAGTTGTACAACGGCTACGTTATGGGATGGGATAGCGGCTTCCAAGATAACGGTGACTCCTACCTCGGGGGGTTTAAGAAGAAGTTGAATGACACCTTCACTATTTTGTATTCAACTTGTTTAGGACGAATTGGTGACGGTAATCGAGCTATTGGCGAACGGGGCGGTCTTCAGAACGTTATTCTGACAGCGTCGCTGACAGACAAGTTGACGTTCATTTCGCAATCAGACGTTTTGTACACCACCAACAACACGGGAACCGTACAGCGCAACACGTTTGGCAATATCAACTATCTGATCTACAAAGTAAACGATTGCGTTTCTATCGGAAATCGATTTGAATGGTTTAACTTCGGCGGAGCTGGATTCGTCGACGGGGCCGGCAATCAACGCAAGAACGATGACAACTTCAATTTCACCACTGGCTTAAATTACAAAGCCAATGCGAACTTGATGTTCCGTCCAGAAGTGCGTTGGGTCTGGGATCGTCAACGATTTGGATTCAACGAACAGAATGCATCGAGCCAAGCTGCCGTGGGTGGCGACATGGTCTTTACGTTCTAAATTGACGGGACAAGGCGGTTCCTAAACACACGAAGAGCACCCTGCCGATTGGCAGGGTGCTCTTTGATTTCTTCGACTTATTGTTCTCAGGACGATTTAGAACGTAAAGAGAATGTCGCCACCAACCGAAGTCTGGCTTCTGGAATTATTTTCATTAAATCCAAATCCTGTATTGCCTGTTCC
>JANLUJ010000290.1:0-3259 GCA_031363425.1 Pirellula sp. | reverse complement strand
GCTACTAGAAGCAGTTCTAGTTTTGCGATCCGAAATTGCGATCGCTTACGAATCTTCGCCGTTGCAAACCCGTGCTACCTCCAGTGAGTCCACGACTTGGCCTACGAAATCAAAAGCTACAATACTGCCTGGTTCCTCAAGTTCCGTCACCGATGACCAATTGGCGCATTCTTTAGAACTGGCCCAGAATCAGATTCGCTTTCTAAATTCACAATTGAAGGATTTAGAATCCGAGCGGGATTCCGCCCAGCAGCTAGTGACCAATCTCACCCAATCTTTGGATTCCAAGGACACAAAGCCGTCAGGCACAGAATTTCCTGATGTTCAATTTCCCGAATTCATTGAAACAACGTATCCAGATTCGCTTCACCTGTATCCGCAATATGACGACTTGATTTACGAAACGCCACAGCACGCGGCCTTGCAGTTCGAAACCGCACAGTTCGCGCCCCCTAAGCAATTCGAGGCTCAGCAGTTCGAAGCTCAACAATACGAAGCTCAACAATACGAGCCTCAACAATACGAGGCTGAGCAGTTTGAGCAAGTTCCCACAGGCATTCGTCAACTGCCTGCTTGGTTCAAACAAGATGAACCAAAGGCAATTGGCGATGGTGATGTATCGGAATTTGCGAGTTTAGACCGTGCTCAAACCCGAGTTGAATTCGAACCGCTTTCGTCTCCGTTTGATTTGAGTAACAATGCGGTCGATGACAATCAATTGACAAAGGTTGAAGAGAAGAAAAGCACATTTGACTCATCGCAATCCAATTTGGATTCGATTTCGGACCGTTTGCAGCGCATGTTGGAGGATGCCGGCCAGCGCCGAGTATCTGCAAATCCAACGAGCGAACCACTTACCACACGTAGCTGGTCTCAAAAATACGGTAGCCACTCGGTGAAAAACGAAATCACGGTTGATAGCCCCGAAGGTACGGAAAGAAATCACTCGGCTGACGATTTCCCTGCGATCTCGCCCGCGAACGACGAGCCAGCAAACGCTGGGGATGCATTTTTACAAAGCGAAGAAGTCGCGGTATCTGGAACTCAGGCGGCACAGCATTCAAGTTTATTGCGACACCTTTACCGCGATGAAACGACAGCATTACCATTGATGGAGCCCGTCAAACCTTCCCTTGAAGGCCTTGAGCAAAGCGTCAATGAAGATCGAGATGACGCAATTCCAATTGATCGGGGCTTTTCCCCTAGTAAAACGATGGACGAACAAGGGGGAGGCATTGACGAGGAGGATTCGATTGAACAGTACATGCAAAGACTCTTGCACCGAGTGAGAGGTACAGAGGGTGAACAGGTAAGTGCACCTGCCACGGTCGCGAAAACTCCTGCAACGATGCCAACGAGCTCCGCTTCGCCGACTAAACACCGTTCTCGAGTTGCTGCCTCAATGGGTTTGGAAATAAACGATTCGGAGTTTGAGCTACCCGAGGAACGACGAAGCGAAGAGTTGTTTGTTCCCCGTCAGCAAGCACCGGAGCAACGCAACGATCTAGATGCCCTGAGGGAATTGGCCAACACGAACGCACGCCGAGCCATCACTCGAAGCGATATTCGTCGAACAAACTCGGCGTTTTACCTCAAACTTTGCGTGACGGCAGTCGCCGTTTCGTCCGCCGTCGCATTGTTCCTATTTAATGGCCTAACTCTGAACGCTCCCTTCATCGGCATGCTGGCGGCGATCATCGTTGCGATTCTTTGGGGTTTCGATTGCATCAACCACTTTAGGCGTCTTAAAAATGTCGGTGGAATGAACAAAGTCACGGCAGCCGAAACCGCTGCCGGCCAATCGTTTCGCGTCAGTTCAGCCGAAGACGAAAATGGCTGGCGTCCAACCCCGACATAGGACTCGGACTTGCATGCGAGGGCCTTATCGGTCAAGCTAACGTAATTCAAAACATTGAATTATGAGGTTTATCGATAATGTCGACGAGTATAAAGCTCAATCTATTTTGTTCGCGTCCAAGTCAAATTCGATGGCTATTCACAGTAGTGCTGGCAATCGCAACAACCATTTCGATTGTGGGCTGTGGGACTTCGGAGCCCCAGGAGATCTCCGCAGCGACTAGCGGTTATATGCCGCCCAAGGAAAAGGACACAAAAACTTCTTCGGCGGCCAAGATTCCCGCGGTTGAGAATTCAGCGCCTGCATCGAACCTTGGTGGCTTACCGATTGCGCCAGAAGTCCCCGCGTTTGAGCCAGGCAAGCTTGACCCCAAGATTGCTTCCCAGCTGTACATGACATTGAAGCTAGGTGATCTGAATGGCGTCAAGCCGTTGATGGAGTTCCTCGATAAGTCGACGAGGGCTTTTAAGGAATTGCTAGCGGATGCTCGCAACAGCAAGAAGCAGTTGCCGAGGGACATCGTATTGGATCGCGGCATGATCTTGTCTCGAATGAAATTGGAGGCATCGCAACGGTTGGAGAAGCTGGCCTCGAGTCCGGACGAGAAATCTGCAGCTTCGCTCGGAATCATCGAGGCATATTCGCAAATGGCTGGTTTTGCCGACGTTGCTGCGTTGGACAGTTTGCGTGAAACCGTCTCGAAAGAAATAGCCAACGCGGACCCTCGCGTTGCACAACAAGCAATGTCGATATCGCTGGGGCTTCTAGCAGGCGATTACGAAGGCGGTTCTGCCAAGGCGGACGAACTGGTTGCTTTGGCAAATCGCATCTTGAGTGATAGGAATCAAATTACGCTCCCCATCCTAACGCAATTGTACAAGTCGGTCCAATTGCTTGCACAACATAACGAAGACAAGTCAGCTTTAGAAATTGCGAAAAAAGCAGAGGAATCGGCTCGAGAAAATGATGATTCCCAAATTGCATTTTTCGCGTGGCAGCTGCACGCGAGTCGACTCGAGGAAACAAAGACTTTGATTTCAATGCTTCAACCTGATTCGCAAGCACCTCAAGATCCCGCCAGCTCAAGAGCAGCGATTGACGCCCTCATGAATAAGATGCCATCGCCTTGGACATCGCTTTTTTTGGTCAATGAATCCCGCGATGTTGAGTATTCCGGTCGCCCCAACATTGCAAAAGAGATGATTGAAGCCGCCCAGTCGCAAATCAAGAACTTCAAAAGGGCCGAAAACTCGGAAGATCTTGAGAGTCGAAGCAAAATGTTTTTTGCCCGTTATGAGATTCTAAACAAACCGTTGGACCTGAGCGACCTTGTCGACACGGCAGGCAAACCGATCGACCTGAATCGTTACAAAGGAAAGGTGGTTTTGGTCGATTTCTGGG
>JANLUJ010000188.1:0-7427 GCA_031363425.1 Pirellula sp. | reverse complement strand
CTGGAATTTTCGGGAAATCCAACTATGCTGTGGTCTAGATCCATTGCGTAGATGACGTGCCAAGATCGGCAAACCCTTGAACCTCGCGACAACTCTTACCTCAGGCAGTCCCTCATGGAAATTTCCGGCATGCTGATCTGGGCTCTGGTATTGGTTTCGCTGATCGTCTTTATTGTTCTTCTGGTGAAGGCGTTCAAATCATGGGGTGTCGCTCACACCATTCTCTTGACAATCCTTTTTATTGAGTCTTGGACCTTCCTGTTTTTTGCTGGCGGGGTGGCCCATTATCGAATTACTTTGACCAAGAATAGCAACAAGCTCGAGGAAAAAGTCGAGGGTCTACTCAAGACAGTCGACCTGGAATTATACGGGGATCGAAATGATCCAAAGTTAAATCTAGAGAAGTTTGTACCGCTAGCAAATGAACTTAACCGATTGACCGTCGAACGAGGCCGCGTTTGGCGCGGTGCAACAATTCAAAGGGCAATTCCAGCTACTGCAACGACTCCAGCAACAGTTATTCTCCAACTACCTCCTAGTGTTAGCAATCTTCCACCCGCAGTTCCAGCTGCCACCGCGGGTGCTGGTGGTGCCGATGCCATCCTTGCTACTGCGCAAGCCGATTCTGGTTTGGCTGCTGCGAGCGTGATCTATCTATTTGGTGAAAAGGCCGATGGTAGTATGTTAGTTCCCGAATCTTACCTGGGCGAGTTTGTGGTTAGCGAAGTCAAGGATTTGGAAATAAAGGTTCGGCCCACTACACCGCTCTCACAGTTGCAAGACAGCATTTTGAGGGGCAGCGCTTCGTGGTCCATCTATGAGCTGATGCCGTTGGATTCGCACACTGCGTTTGCTGCCGCTGGCTCATCGCCTGAAGAAGGTGCAAAGTTTGGGAGGATGGACAAAGACGGAATCGCTGCAGACCTTGGTATCGATCCGTCACTTGCCGACAAGGAACCCGGTTCGTTGAGTGTTCGAGAAGCGAACAAAGCGAGGGTACTTCAATCGTACTTGAATGATGGTGCTCGAGCTCCAGATCAAACACCACCAGAAGCGCTTGCATATGAAGTCAAATTTCTAAAGGAGTATACATTGGTGGTGGATGCCAAGGGAGGCCGTCTTCCCCTGGAGGGTGGCTACCACGACTTAGAAGGCAGTATGGTTGATGAACGGCTAAAACGAGATTCCGATGCGGGCGTCATTTTTAAGGTTGACGATCAATATGTATTCGATGCACCAACAGCCAATCGGCTAAAGGAGGAAGGGTTTGTTGAGCTTCAGTCTGCAGTTTTTGTGCGTCCGTTGAACGACTATGCATTCGCATTTCGAGAGATTCGGAGAGCGATCATTCGCGCATTGCAAGACACCAATCTCATCAACCGTGAATTCAAAGAAGCAGTTCGGTCAACGGAAGTACAACTCAAACAAGAAATCAATGGTGAGGAGGTAGGGACAAAGCTAAAGCTAGACAAGGCCCAGTATGAGAAAGAACTGACTGTAATTGCAAGTGTGGTGAGTGATTTAGAAGCACAAATCAAAACCAAGAAAACGGAGCTTAGCCAAATCTACAGTTCCATTGTTGCAATGCATAACAGTCTAGTCACGCAACAGCGAGAGCAATTGAAAACCGTCAACGCGTTGCTAGCTCCGTAGCATGGGCGGTGATATCCGGCAGCTGCGACCCTACGTAGGTCACTCTTGCCGAGAGTGACTTTACGATGTCAGTCAATAGTCGAAAAAGTGTTGCCCCTCGGCACTGACGTCCGCGACAATCATTTGCCTGGTTTGAGCAGGTGTCGATCGAACCAGTCGCCCATTTCTTTTGCAAGTCGTCGATTGCCTTCCTCGTTGAATCCATGGGCCGCTCCCTGGATCACGACCAACTTGCTTTCTACCTTTACATTTTCGAAGGCTTTCTGGATTTTTTCGCTATGCCATAACGGCACCAACTCATCCTTGTCACCGTGAAACAATAACGTCGGTGCATCATCGGCCGAGACTTGCATCAGCGGCGAAAAAGTCTCAGCTCTAGAAGGCTCAAATTTGAGGGCAGGAAATTGCTCGCGCAGCGGGTTCTTGGGATCCACATAGGGCGCGAGATCGGTAGGTGGAAAGACCGCGACCACGGCTGCAACGCGAGCGATGTCCTCCGTTCCTCGCTTCGCTCCTCCCACAGTCCCGAGCATGAGCGAAAGATGCCCGCCAGCGCTAAAACCAAAAACACCGAGTCGTTTTGGATCGACGCTCCAATCTGCTGCGTGCTTGGAAACGTAGTCCAAGGCGATTTGAACATCACTCACGCATTCGGGAACAAGAAAACGCGGACTGCTTCCATGCCGAACAGCTATGACCGTATAGCCGCGATCCAATAGATGCTTGAACAACGGAATGCTTTGCTTGGGTTCCATCCAAGTGGATACCCATCCACCACTTACCATGAACAAAACCCCAATTCCGTTTGCATTCTCTTTCGGACAGAATACATCAAACGTCAATGCCATCCCATCTTTGTGACCATAAACAACGTCTGGAGTAAGATTGATGCTCTCAAGCTGAGCATTGGATACTTGTATATGACAAAGCACGAAGAAAGCGGCCGCGATCATACCGAGTCTTCCAACCTTTGTATTCGGGTCCATCATTGCAATCTACCTTTCGTCCTGGATTATGAAACGGAGTGTTTTAAATAGCCGGTACACCGCATTGTACAGTACATCGACATGCCTAGACGGACGGATCGCTCCGCAATTGGCTCTACCAATCAGAGTTCGAGCCTGCGATAATGCCTCTGGTAAACGGGATGATGTTTCTGATCAATGGTTGGATACGATTCTTCTTTCGGTAGGAGCAACTGGTGAAACCTCGAGTGCTTTGGGCTTTGTTGGTTCCGTTGGCACTGGCTGCCGGTTGGGCGATTTGGCACCAGCCAAGTTCAGGCGATGCAAACGTGCGTGATGCTAACGACCATGACGCTTCGAAGGCACCATTGCTCCCAAGGGTACCTTCTCCTGAAGCGATCGCACAACCGCATCTAGATCGTGCCAGCGAAAGAATTGCGAACAATCTCGGCACTCATTTCGAGTCTCTCCATTCCCTGTTTGGACGGAGTCGGTCTCAGTCCAGTGCCTTCGCGAAATCCGCATTAGGGTGGGGCAGTAAATGGCGAATTGTTGCTGACGCAACCCCTTTTACCCGCGGAGATCGACATCGCGAGTACTTGAAGGAGCAATTTGAATTGCAGGTGCTCAATGGAGAGGACCTAACGAAAGCCATTGAACAAGCGGTAACCGAGTTTCTCGCCGACATTAGAAGTATTGAAAGCAAAATGCTCGTCGACCTTCGAGTCGATGTCGAAGACCTTTCGGATAGGTATGGACTCGGGATATTGAATGCGGACGAGGTCCAGTCCCACTTCGATGCAGCCATCGTCAATGCAATGCAAGTTTCAGGCCATGACCTTCGATCCAATATCAGTTCACAATTGGTCTCGATTATCATTGGAGAGGTGCTAACACAGGTGGCTGTACGCTTGGGAGTATCTGCTGGAATTCTTGGCACAGGGGCAGCTTCAGGATGGGCAACATTTGGCGTTGGCGCCATCGTTGGACTAGTTATCGATCAATTGGTTTCTGCTATTTGGAGCCGGTTTAGCGATCCGACTAAAAATTTGGAGGAAGAATTAAACTTCCAGCTCAAGGTAATGCAACGAGTTATTTGCTACGGCGATGACAACACGAAAGGTTTAGAGCAGCATTTCGAAGAGATCGCAAAATCGAGAGCGGAAATGCGACGCATTGCAGTTTTGAAACTTCTAGGGGCGGAATCCGAATCAATACCAGAATCCTCAAGAATTGAGAATCGAAGAGAATGAAACATTACGCTTGGCTGTTGGGACTTATGACCCTATCCATGAGTTTTTTCCAAACTTCGAATGGTTTCGCACAAGGCAAAGCAGCCCTGGCTCGCGAGCTTGTCGAATTTGTAACGCGTCGATTTAGCAAGGAAGTTGCTGAAGAAGGGAGTGAAGTACTGACTCGCAAGGTTGAGTCACTCCTGGTCAAGTACGGGGATGAAGTCGCCGAAGCGGTTCGAAAGGTTGGCCCCCGTTCCATCAAGTTGTTAGACGACGCCGCAGCCGAGGGGGCACAGCAATCCGCCAGGCTTCTGGCCAAGCATGGTGATGACGCGATTTGGGTCGTCGGCAATCAGAGTCGGCGCTCAATCGCCTCAAAGTTCGGCGACGATGCGGCTGAGGCAATGATCAAACACGGCGAGATCGCAGAGCCTGTATTGGAATTGGCCGGAAAGTCCGCTGCATCCGCTTTGCGAAACATATCCACGAAAAACGGTCGACAAATGAAAATGATGATGGATGAAGGTGAATTGGTGAAGATCGGCCGAACCTCAGAATTGATGAACGTAGTTGCAAAGTATGGCGATAACGCGATGGAATTCGTTTGGAAAAACAAAGGAGCTCTCTTGGTCGGAACTGCGTTGGCGGCGTTTCTTGCGAATCCAGAGCCCTTTATAAATGGAACGAAGGATCTAGCCGCCGTCGCAGCCAATGTAGCCATCGAGCCCTTGGCCAAAGAAATTGGTAGCCGAACAAACTGGACAGTAACGATCTTTGCCTTGGCAAGTGCGTGCTTGACTTATTTGGCATTCAAACAATGGATTCGAAGTTCACGACGCGCAAGCTAGTGATTCAGAATAATATCACGACGCGCAAGCTAGTGATTCGAGTTGATCACTTTCATGCGCGTCGTTCTATTTAAATCAACGAGCCCCGGGTGGTATTCCCGCTGCATGGCATTCATTTGCAGAAATTCGACCTCTCGACCAAAGAGTTCGCTCAACTAGTATTCGCAAAAGCACTTCAAGTTTCAACTGCGAAGTACGTGATTCTAAGATGCCAATTGCTCTAGCAATAGCCTCAAGCGTGCACAGATGATGAACATCACGTTGCATCCGTAGTCGGTATTCAGATGGGCTACCTTGGGAAAGTTTGACGTGAGGAATACCGATTAGCGAAGGATCATGGCGCACAAACTTGGTCGTTTGTCGCCAGTTTGCATCTGGCACGATCAAGTTAATGGGAGTCGTAATTTGTGAAACGTAATCAGGCGTGAGCTCGACGGCAATTGGACTTGGGTAGAGTAACAACGAGGTGCGACCAGTTTGGATCAAGTCGACGGTCGACATCCGTTCGTCCCGCCGTCCGTGAATTCGTATTTCGCTGTTCGTCAATGCCTTTGCAGCTAGCCGAGCAGTATTGGTCGTCAGGACTTCTTCGCAAGTATGCATCAGGATGATCACACGCGTGTCGAGATCGATCTGCGGAATCAACGCACAGAAGCAAAGAGGTTTGCGTATCTCGCAACCTAAGCATCTATGCTGGGCCAGGAAAGGGCGCATTTTACTCTTTGGAATTGGGACAAGTGCCAGTTCTATCTGGCGAGAGTGGATGGTGTTCAATTATTAGAACGGCAAAGCTTAGAATCCAGAATAGGGATCTTTGGACAGTTTTGGTAACGATTCTGGAGGGATGGCTAAAATTGCTCTCTGAATTTCAAGGGATCGGGCTATTCTATTGGAAGTTCAATCCATGTTTGCACCGAGCCCCCCTCCTACATTTTCAAATCTGTCCATGTCTCAACCTTGGTCCCCGTCCTCTTGGAAGTCGTTTCCAGTTTCGCAACAGCCAGCCTATCCGGATTCCAAAGCCCTTTCACGCGTGCTTAATCAAATTAGCATTATGCCTCCGTTGGTCACCAGTTGGGAGGTGGATCATTTGCATGACGGAATCGCAGCTGCACAGCGGGGAGAAGCTTGGCTGCTCCAGGGTGGCGATTGTGCCGAGACGTTCGACCAGTGTCAAACCGAACCCATTGCGAGCAAACTTAAGCTCCTATTGCAGATGAGCTTGGCCATCGTCTTCGGTTCCCGAAAGCGGATCCTGCGGGTCGGCCGGATGGCAGGTCAGTATGCCAAACCACGTTCAAGTGACACCGAGACACAAAACGGACTTTCTCTACCATGTTACCGCGGCGATTTGGTCAATCGATTTGAATTTACAGAGGAGGCACGCAGAGCTAACCCGGATCTACTTTTGAGGGGTTATGAACGTTCGGCGTTAACACTCAATTTTGTCCGTGCGCTTAGCGAAGGTGGTTTCGCAGATCTGCATCATCCTGAAAATTGGAATTTGCTGTTTGTAGACGAAGCCAAGGGAGACGTAGCCCTGCGTTATCGGGAACTAGTAAAATCGCTCGGAAATGCGATTCGTTTTGTCGAAACGATTCTTCCGGATCGCAGCTCCGATCTCAAGCGAGTTGACTTCTTTACTTCGCACGAGGCATTGCATCTCGATTACGAGACCGCTTTGACACGTCAAAGCGTTCGCGGGATTGGATTTTATAATTTGGGTACGCACTTGCCATGGATTGGGGAACGTACACGAGCCATCAACGGTGCTCACGTCGAGTATTTTCGGGGCCTGCGCAATCCGGTTGCAGTCAAAGTGGGTCCGTCCATACCAATTGAAGAACTTATCGAGTTGACACGAAAATTGAACCCTGAAAACAAGCCAGGTCGTTTAACGCTCATTCATCGAATGGGGCGTGCCAGGGTCGAGGCTACGCTACCACCATTGATTGAAGCCATTCATCGAGAGAATCGGTCCGTCTTATGGGTGTGCGATCCGATGCATGGCAATACTGTGTCAACCGCTCATGGCCGCAAAACACGGCGTTTTGATGATATTGTCGACGAACTGCGATTGTCCTTCGCAATTCACCGTGCCTGTGGTTCGCGGCTAGGTGGCGCTCATTTGGAACTCACTGGCGAAAACGTAACGGAGTGCGTTGGTGGTTCGCGAGGGCTGACTGAGTCGGATTTGGAATCCGCCTATCAAACGCAACTTGATCCGCGACTGAATTACGAACAGGCATTGGAGATTGCGTTTGAGATATCCAATCAGCTCTCGGCTCATCGAATTTAGCCTGTTGAGTTGCGATGAAGTATTCAGCCGGAATAATCGTTAGGATCCGATACGATTAACACTTTCAACCTTGTTGCGATTGAAAAAACAATCTTCTTCCCCAGAAATGTTAAACTTTCTAATCCTCAAGGTTTGACTGTCACCAATAGTATCCTAAGTTTCGTGTGACGTTTCATTTGTAGAACGTTGGCTGTCTCAACAGCATTGCTGCCCCAGAAGCAACTGAAATCATGGCGATGAGTTCAGCTTGATTCCTGCGGGTCTGTGTTTCATTGTTTTCGCTCGGTAACAATCGAGCCACCTGTCGGAGGGTTATCCAAATGAAAAATTTCGCCATGAAGTTGAAGCGCTTTTTGAAGAGCGAAGACGGACCAACCGCTGTTGAATACGCGGTCATGCTGTCGCTCATTATCGTCGTTTGCTTAAC
>JANLUJ010000114.1:0-5055 GCA_031363425.1 Pirellula sp. | reverse complement strand
ATTCATATCTTCGCTCGAGCTTTGTCACCTGAGCGCTGATTCAGTGCCTGTTGTCACTTCGATCGAGATCTACGAATATCTCCGCAGAAATGTTTGCTCAAGTTTCCTTTCCGTGTGTTCCGAGTATTCCGTGGTTTTAATATGAGTATGATGCGTTCCTGTCAGTGAAAGAACAAACCAATTAGACAAGCTTCATGCCTGGATGCATCTATTTTTGCGATTGCGGGAATTCGTCGCACACGTCAGCGAAAAAAGCGAATCTAATACAACATGCCTGTTACCGCTGACTCCGCAGACGTTCGAACCAAGCTACGTGCCATTCAGGGCTTGGCCTTGCTACTCGTATTATTGATCCCGCTTGCCGTGGCGGCCTTGTGGGTTGCTCAGCATGGCAGTCATGGCAATATACTTAGTTGCAAAATTGGTAGCGACAGCAGAGTGGCTACGTTTGTTTGGGGCAGCAACTACGTCAGTACTCCGCTTGGAAACTATGCAAAGCATCGATTCCGATCGTTCGATCTGGAGTCCGGCGACCAAATTTCTCGGGAGCGGGTCGTCGGTCCGTGTATCGGCGTAGGTGAATCATGGGCGATTTCTACGTTGGGGAAGGACCGATTCGAGTTGCTTCAATGGGATACAACTTCTGTAAACGCGAATGAACCGATTGCCTTCACTGTCCCAACCGACGATGGATATAGAGTTCGACAAACCGTGTTTGTGGATGGACTTGTAATTGCGTATCAGGAGGGCTCTGCATCTTCGCGACTCGTCTTGCTTGACCCAAAGACGAGCAAGACTCTTGACGAAACGGAGTTCAGCGGAACGACAGACAACTACCTTTCTCTTATCCCGGAAACCAATATTTTCCGCATTTGGTTTCCAACGAGAATCGAAATCAGATTAGGGCGAGTAAGTAGCGGCAAACTTGAGATCAGGGACGATTGGGGCACGGAATCATTATGGCAAGTAGTCGACGAAATCGGCGAGGTTCGTCTAGTCACCCGTTCGTCGGATAGAAAGTCGCTTGAGGTCCAATCTCTTTCAAACAAGGAGCAGAGAACAACAATCGAATTACCGCTGCCGCCATCGGGGTGGCCGAGCGTTGGTCCGTCCTGGGTGAGTATCGGCTTGCCCATACCAAGCACGAGTTTGGACCTGATCACTGGCAAGGAGTTACCTGTCCCGGCTGGATGGAGCGTGAGTGCACGACATCGCACCTCCAAGAGAATGCTGGTCACCTCAGCGGTTCAAACGAGTGCACAGTTGATCGATGAAGAATCTGGATCCGTCATTGCTGATATTGCAATCCGAGGCCAAGTCATCGGCTCTAGATTCGTTGTAGACGGCGAACGAGTCTTGATTGCAACTGCCGATCAGCAAGTTGTCCAAGTGGATGCAAAAACAGGGAAGATATTAAAGGTAATCGATCCGTATTGGTTCATACCTTATCTTGAATGGCCGCCAGCCATTGCCTTTTTTGCATGGGCGTGCGTTTGGCTCAAGTTTTCAGCAAGCGTTCACAGGCACGCATGGATCGATTGCGCTCTGCTTACCGGATTGAGTGTTGGTTATGTATTCATTCGCTCTCGATTGACGGGATTTGCGGACGATGTCGTTCGCCCCATCTATCAATTGTCCGAAGGAATATTTGCCAGTTGGTTAATCATGTCGTCTCTTTGGCTCGTGTTGGGACGTACTCGCATCTCGCTCCGCGTTCTTCCTCAGATTGCATTCGTAGGAGTTATTTGCCTAATTACGTTGGCCTGCATCGGGTTTGATAATCCGCGGGTTTGGGAATTGGTGATCGCAACGATTTTGCTGTGCCTATGGTTGATCGTTGCTTGCCTTCCGCTTAGGTTTTTAGGATACAGATTCTCGCTCCTCGAGTTGCAGACGGCGAAAGTGTTGAAATCTAGTCTGGCAAAAGGTGCGATACCGTTACGCGATCTGTTTATGCTGACGACGGTCCTCGCAGGAGTTATGGCGGTGGCAAAAATTGCCCCGCCTGGACTACGAGTCGCACTACTCATGGTGGTGTCTTTATTTGTCCTTGTGTTTTCAGTCACACTGACTGGAATCGCAGCCGCCCGGGTTAGCCTGAGCCAACGTGCTTTCGTTTGGCGGCTTTTGTCGCTAGTGGTCTTTGCATTGATCGGCATGTCGCTACCCGTCCTTTGGGAGGCAGCCAATCAAGGATGGAAAGCGATCTTGTCCCCCGACATTGTGTTTCTTTATTGGGAATTGCGGTTGCATGCTTCGACCGCCATCGCAACTGCAGCATGTTTATATGCATTCCGCTTGCGAGGCTGGCGGTTAATTCGTGGCGGATGCTGCTAGCATCCGAGCCGACGCTAGCAGCGTCGGCCACGCCAAAAAATCTTTTCAAACTGCCGGTGACAAAATGCCGCTGCCCTCTACAATACTCCTGAATAGTTTGTGAAATTTTTCACAAAGTCGCAGCAAGCAGGATTTGGCCGTGGCAAATTACTTACCAATACTCATATACTTGATCGCCGTCATTGGATTTGCTGCGGTTTCGCTGATCCTTCCCCATCTCGTTGCTCCTCGCAAGCGAACCAAGGTGAAGGGTGCGCCCTACGAGTCTGGAATGGATCCCATCGGGGACGCTCGGAAACCGTTCGATATCAAATTTTATTTGATAGCTATCCTTTTTTTGGTCTTCGATGTTGAGCTTCTTTTCGTATATCCGTGGGCTGTTTCCCTGCTTGCGCCTGACGGAATTCCGCTCGCATTCCGGTCGATCGTTCTTGCTGTCCTTGTCGTTTTGATGGCGACCTTGGCTTTGGCTTACGTTGTTGCATATCGCAAAGGGGTCTTTGATTGGCGACGCAAATAAACAAACAACTTGGCGACAATATCTTCTTGACCACGCTAGATGCAGCGGCCTCGTGGGGGCGTGCAAACAGCCTCTGGCCAATGCCCTTTGCTACTGCTTGTTGCGGCATTGAATTGATGAGTACGGCCGCTAGCAAGCACGACTTGTCGCGATTCGGCAGTGAGGTTATGCGTTTCTCTCCGCGTCAATGCGATTTGATGATCGTTGCCGGGCGGGTGGTGATGAAAATGCTGCCTGTATTGCAGCGAATTTGGCTGCAGATGCCTGAGCCAAAATGGTGTATCTCGATGGGTGCGTGTGCTTGCACGGGTGGTGTATTCGATACGTATGCGGTGGTCCAAGGGATAGACCGGTTCATTCCTGTTGATGTCTATGTACCTGGCTGTCCGCCAAGACCAGAACAACTGATTCGCTCGATCATTGACTTGCAAGAAAAGATTCAATCGGGTGGAACCGTTAATGCGAGAGAGTTCAAGTTGCGAATACTGCCCGAGGGGCCGTCTCGTTTCGATGAAGACGAGTTGATTCGAATCCGCGAGCGCAATGGATTCAAGCTCGACGAGCAAAAATACGATCCGGTTCACTAGTCAACCTCAATATCCGCGTCTGAACATGGCCAACGAAACAAACGATACAAAACCAAGCGACATCGAAGCCGTCAAATCGCGACTGGCGGAATTTCTCCCAAGCGTTTCACTCGAATGGTCCGACTTCAGAGATCAAACGCGGGTCGTTTGTCCGGCGAACGAGCTTTTGAAATGCTTGAATGCATTCAAGTCTGTTGGCTTCGACCAGTTGACGGATCTAACGGCCGTGGACCTACTTGAGTATGGCAATGTGAACGATCGTTTCGAGGTCGTCTACTGTTTACTTAACGTCGACTCAGGTCTGCGATTGATTGCCAAAACGTATTTGAACGAACCGGAGCTAACGATTCCGTCGGCCATCTCCGTTTGGTTTGGCGCGGATTGGTTGGAGCGCGAGGTCTACGACATGTATGGAATCATTTTCTCGGGGCACCCAAATTTCAAACGGCTCTTATTGCCCGACGACTTTCAGTCCTTTCCTTTACGAAAAGACTATCCGGTCAAAGGTCGAGGCGAACGCCACAATTTCCCAGTCATTACAAGAGCAGAGAGCTAAGCGGAGTTTTTCAGCATGCCATTAGAACTGCTTGATAGTCCAGATCTCGATGCGAACAAACGCGAAGGACTCTGGACGCTCAATTTCGGCCCGCAGCATCCGGCTACGCACACGACCTTGCGTTTGGTGTTGCAGCTCGATGGCGAAATGGTCATCGATGCGGAACCGGATATCGGCTTCCTTCATAGCGGTTTCGAAAAGTTGGGAGAAGTGTTGGACTTCAATCAATACGTTACCATCGTTGACCGCATGAACTACGTTTCACCGATGGCCAACGAAATCGCGTGGCATCATGCGGTTGAAAAGTTATTGGGGATCGAGCTTACTCCGCGTTGCAAGTACATTCGGACCATCTTTGCGGAGTTGATGCGAGTGCATGATCATCTGCTTTGTTTGGGCGCTTGCGTTTTGGATCTCGGGGGCGCTACGGCGTTCATGTATGCATTCAATGCTCGTGAGGCCATTTATGAAATCTGCGAAAGGGCGTCGGGGCAACGATTCCATACGTCGTATACCCGTGTAGGTGGCTTGCTGTACGACGTGACCGATGACTGGGTTAACATGGTCAAGGACTTTGTCCGAACCTTCCCAGCGGTCTACCGCGACTTTAGCGGCTTAGTGATGAAGAACCGAATCTTTGTCGAGCGAACTCGCGACGTCGGGGTTCTTTCGCGTGAGGAAGCCATTGCGGGCGGCGCTACCGGTCCCAACGCTCGCGCTAGCGGGGTGACTCGAGATCTACGTCGCGACGAGCCTTATCTCGCTTACGAAGATTTTGATTTCGACATATGCGCCAACCAAGGTGGCGATTGCTATGCGCGATTCCAAGTGAGAATGATGGAGATGCTCGAAAGCATTAAGATTATTGAACAAGCGATCGACAAACTTCCCAAGGGACCGATCTTTGCTGGCGATACCGGCAAGGCAGGGATGCCGGACAAAAAAGAAGTCTACCGAAGCATCGAGGGTCTGATTCATCATTTCGAAAGCATTATGCCGAATCGACAGATGCAGGGTCCGAAAGAATCGATCTATGCGGCGACCGAATCGCCCAA
>JANLUJ010000106.1:0-2429 GCA_031363425.1 Pirellula sp. | reverse complement strand
CACTACGCGCAAGCTAGTGATCCAAAAGAAAATAGCACGACGCCCAAGCTAGTGATTCCAGCTTCCAATTCACTAGTTCGCGCGTAGTGCTAGGTAGGGTTAAACCTGCCGGTCGCCTAAAGCTTGCCGCAGTAGTCGATGGCTGCAGCTATCTCCGTTTTCAATCGCCAGCGGTCTACGATTCTGTCGATGTAGCCGTGGGAAAGAAGAAATTCGCTCGTCTGAAATCCTTCTGGCAATTCTATCCTCAGAGTTGCCTTGATGGTTCGTGGACCAGCAAATCCGATCAACGCCTTTGGCTCCGCGAAGATGAGGTCGCCGAGACTTGCAAAGCTAGCCGCCACGCCACCCATGGTTGGATTCGTAAGCACGCTCACAAAGAGTCCTCGATTTGCATGGTATCTGGCCAGTGCCGCCGAAACCTTGGCCATTTGCATTAAGGAGAGGATCCCTTCGTGCATGCGTGCTCCGCCGCCAGAACCACTGACGATGATGAGTGGCAACGAGTGCTCTGTTGCTCTCTCGATCAATCGTGTCAAACGCTCTCCAACCACGGAGCCCATACTGCCCATTATGAACGCCGAGTCTGTAACAGCGATCGCCACTCGACGCGCTCGGATCATACCTGTTCCACACATTGCTGCATCGGTGAGCCCGGTTCGCTTCTGTTCCGCAACTAAGCGTTCTGCATAGGGCTTCTTGTCCGAAAAATTCAATGGGTCCGTCGGCAAAATATGCTCATCGTAAATTTCAAAAGTCCCCTCGTCCAGCAACTGCGCGACGCGTTCGCGCGCCGAGACGTACATGTGGTACTTGCATTTTGGGCATACGTTTAAATTGCGTTCGACTTCTTTGCGATAGATGGAATCGCCGCATCCAGGGCACTTAATCCAAAGCCCCTCTGGCACGCCACGTTTGGAAGCAGTTGGTATTGAATCAGAGGTACTTGGCAAATCTACAGTAGACATGAGATCGACTCAGTTATTGGACAAAAAAAGGATCTACAGAGTGTGGCGATTCTACCGAAGATCCCGTCTTGCAAGCGGATACGAAGTGCGCACCGATCGTATCATGTGTATCGGAATCGATCATTTCCCATGAACCATTGTCACATTCCGATTTCCAAAGATCCCCTAAATCGGTTTCTTTGAGTTTGGATGCGATCAAGCTAGCGAGCGGTTCGGGAATCACGACAGCAATGGTTTCGTTCGCATGTTTCTTGCATAGCTTCACGATTAGCTTCTCTACCCGGGCCTCGGCCTCGGCCACCGTTTCACCGCCCGGCGGACAAAACGATCGAGGGTTTTCTTGAAGTTGCTTGTAAAGTCGCGGCTGTTGCCGCTTCAGCTCATCGATCAATTTCCCTTGCCATAGGCCGTGATCCAAATTCCGAAAGCATTCACAAACTTTCCATTTAGCTCGCGTTTGCTCAGCTATTTCTCGAGCGGTGCTTTGGGCCGATTCACACGGACCACAGTAAACTGTCGAGATTTGAAGTTTGGCTATTTCCAATGCGATTCGCTGAACTTGCTCTATCCCTGACGAAGAAAGCGGCATATCAAGACTACCCTTGATTCGCTCTTGCTCGTCGAAAAGGGTCGATCCAGGACGCACAACGACTACATTACACATAGACTAGTTTTCTTAAGAGGAACCAATTCGATGGAGCAACTGCATCATTCTAACTTTGCATTTTGCTACGCAATCGAGTCATCGCTTGGCAGTAATCTGCTTGGCGAAATATTGCAGAACCTACTACGAGCAGGTCCGCTCCATTGGCCGTACATTGGCCAACTGTCGTTTCATTAACGCCGCCGTCTACCTCCAAAAGTAGATCGGCGCCGTGTGTTGCCCTGAGTTCAGACAGGCGGCTCAAGGCGATCGGATTGAATGCTTGCCCGCCAAAACCAGCTTCTACACTCATCACTAAAAACAAATCGCAAGCGTTAACAAATGGCTTAGCCACGTCTATCGTCGTCGATGGGTTGATTGCCAATCCAGCCGCAACCCCCTGAGAATGGATTTTCGCTAATAGACCACTTGGTTGCGGTAAAGCTTCGATGTGGAACGTGATCAAATCAGCGCCCGCGTCTACGAATTGCGGTGCAAACGTTTCGGGATCGCGAATCATCAGGTGAACATCGAGCAATAGGTCAGTGACCTTGCGGAGGGCCGACACGATGGGCATCCCGTAACTCAGATTGGGAACGAAATTTCCGTCCATCACATCCAAATGGAGGCACTCAATGCCTGCCTCTTCCAATCGACGAACTTCCCTCTCCAAATTGGCAAAATCGCAAAGGAGCAGGGAAGGTAGAATCGTCGGACGAACGCCACGCATGGTCGCGACTGTCTTCTTGACTCGAGTACTAGGCTCGGACATGGATTAAAATAGTGTGGACGAAGGACCGGTTTGACTAAAATGAATG
>JANLUJ010000090.1:0-1989 GCA_031363425.1 Pirellula sp. | reverse complement strand
TTCTTTTTTGCTTCTCGATGCTTACGATTCCTTGGGCCATGTCGCAATCCGTATCCAACCAGTACTACGAAATCATTGAATACCAGGGTATCGAGGTTGCTCGACTTGGTGAACTAGATGCCTTCCTTGAAAAAGCTTTGATACCCTCACTCAATCGAATGGGAATCGAAATCGTTGGAGCCCTAACGACGGAGATTCCTGTCGAAGGAAAAACGTCCATGTTTCTATTCGTGCCTCTCTCTGGGGCTGGTCAGGTCGCCTCGGTCATGGATGCATTGAGCAAAGATGTGTCGTTCTTGAACGACGGGAAAGCTTATCTTGAAACAGACATCAAAAAACCTGTTTACACCCGAATCCGAAGCGAGCTGCTTTTGGCGTTCAATTGTTTTCCAAAGATGGCAGTGCCGACACAAAAGGTAGCCAAGAAGGAACGACTCTTTGAACTACGGGTTTACGAAAGCCCAACGGAACGCATGGGTGTATTGAAGGTCGACATGTTCAATAGCGGTGAAGTACCAATTTTTCTTGACTGTGGCATTCAACCAGTCTTCTTCGGCCAAGCCCTCGTTGGCGATCGCATGCCCAATTTGACCTACATGACGGTCTATGACAATGCTAACCATCGAGACGAATGCTGGAAAAAATTTCAAAGCCATCCGGATTGGGCAAAGCTAAAAGTTGTTGAGAAATATGCCGGGGCTGTCTCGAAAATACACAAGATCAACCTTGTGCCGCGGCCATATTCGCAGCTTTGAACGCAGGAAAGCGATGCTACTCCAACTTTACAGGCCTAAACGGATTTTGAAAACTTGGCCCGAGACAAGAATCGTCTAGGCCGTGTCCAACGGCCTGTTTCATGTCGCGATTGAAGTAGGGGTTGTCAATCACGCTCACGTCGTTCTTTCGACTGACGTGGATGGCTTGAATGCGTCCATCCTCGTACAACACATTCGCGATATTAGCCCCGTGAACCGCGGCAACCTCTTCGTCGGCATTGATTTGCATCAGAGAATCCCCTAACACGGCGAAGTAGCTTTGGCCTTTATAGCTTGGAGTCTCATATTCTCCGTCGACTATATTGCCAAGGTTATAGAAGTAACTGCCTCCGATCGTAAACCTCCAGCCTTGTTGTTGCTTTGGTGAACCTGCAAGGAAAATTGGAATCGAGGGAATTGCCTGACTCGGGTCAAAGCACTCAACGGCCGGACACCAAATCAATTTTGGCGACTCAAGTAAACCCTTTCCCTGCAAACGCATCGTGTAGACACCAGCAAACGAAAGCGGTCCGTCCACCGCAATCATGGGAATCCTCTGCTTTGCATCCGTCTGCGCGAAAACCGAGAAAGCGAGCCCTAGTTCACGCAAATTCGAGGTGCAGGAAAACCGTCGCGATGCGTCGCGAGAATACCACACACTCGGTAATAGAATGGTCAGAATGACAATGCCCGCAGCCAAGGCTGCTAGGCTGTCAAGCCAAGCCAATTTGGTCGAACGACTGTTCTCAAATTGTGGTTGAGACATGCCCGCACCGGAAGCCTGTTCGATAAAGGCCATCGTGGAGGCTGTTAAGCCAACTGGCTGTTCAACTGGTTGCGCTAACTCGTTCATGGGACCCAACAAGTCCCTCAAATCCTCAATTCGCTGACGAAGCTTTGGATCCGACAACGCCAACGATTCGATTCGCCATTGTTCTGCATCTGGCAATGCAAATAGTAAAAACCCAAGTAGGGTTTCATCAGAGATACTGCTATTGCGACTCATTGAGGTTCGGTCAAAAGTGCATACAAATCAATTACAATCGTCGAACACATCCATGCAACAACGTCGGAATCAGGGATTGCTGGAGGTTGATGATTCGTTCATACGCATCCAAATCTGGTTCAGTTTGCGAATTGCTGTAAATACTCGACTTTTTACTGTTCCTAGCGGGATGCGCAAAATCTCCGCAATATCCGAGTACTTCATGCCTTGGTAAAACGCAAGCTGAAT
>JANLUJ010000068.1:0-7832 GCA_031363425.1 Pirellula sp. | reverse complement strand
GCATTCTCTCCGTGGGCACGCCCGCTTGTCTTAATACGAAGAAGAGAACACCTGACGCTGCAATGAACGCGAATGACAAGGCATTGGCAGTACCGAAGAAACGGCCGCGTTCTGCTGGGGGCGATAAGTATTGCAGCAGCGCCTGCAATGGGACGATGTAAAAGCCAGCCGATATGCCCACGAGGGACATTAGGATTGCCAGTCTCTCATAGGTCATCGGAGCAATGCCCATAATGGCAAAACAGACGGTCATCCCTGCTGCGCCGAGCAATGCATAATACGGCCGGATCGATCTTCCGGATAGCCATCCCACCGCACAACTACCGATGACGATAGAAATCGCCAGTAGGCCCGTCAGACTGGTAATCGCGGAATTGCTGACACCCAGCAGGGCTCGGTATTCAGGTATCAACAACAGCGCCAGCGCGCCAATGAAGTAGAAGCCAGACCAGGACAGCAAAACTACCATTACTGGGCGGCTTGCATCTTTGAGCGTACGCATGTGTCCCCGTAGAAAATTGAACGATAACATTAGATTGGGATCTACGGGCTGCATCTTGGGCATGGCAGTTATCGCGACTAGCCCTAAGACACTGACGAGCACCAATGTAATGCCAATAGGTAGCCGCTGCGGCTGTCGTGAAAGATCCGGAACAAGAATGTAGTCATCCTGTGGTGTCGCGGCATTTGCGGCAACCACGGTAGCATTCTCTCCGTCTGCAACGTCTAGCGCTGCCGTGGCGGCTACCGTTTGCTTCGCAGTCGGGTAATAGAGGTCGGCTAGAGGGCCTGCAGCAAGCGAACCAAGAATCACGGCCACGTTAGTCAAGGCGTTGATGAACCCATTGGCTTGGCTCAATCGATGGTTGTCAACCAAGTCAGGAATCACACCATACTTGGCAGGCCCCAAAAAAGTGCTATGAATGCCAAGAAATAGCAAAGCGGCGACAGACAGCCAGAAGTTGCCAAGCAGCAGACCAATCAACGCGCAGATAGCGATCGGAACTTCGGCTACTTTTACCCAGAAAATCACACGTTGTTTGCTGTATTTATCGGCGATCAACCCGGCGTATCCCGAAAGAAAGATAAACGGCACGCTGAGCACCAGCGAGATGATACCCTGCGTGCCGTCGCCCAGTTGATTCGCCCAAAGACCTCCAGTCACCACCATCAACATCAAGATCTGTTTCAAAATGTTGTCATTGGCCGCCTCCAAAAAGGAAACGCTCAGCAGGGAAACAAATCCGCTAGTGAGCAAAGGATCGCCCTTCCCAGAAACGGAGACTGGTTTTGGCGGCTCTTGAAATGTTGTGGAATCTGACATAGCTTCTCCTTTGCAGGACGGTACAGTATCTGCGGCAACTCGTCTATGTCCAAATTGTGGCTGGGAAGCTTGCGGCCTAGGGTAGCTGCTAGGTTGCTGGCTAGTCCGATCCTGCAGTCTTACGACGCTTCCACAGAGGATGAGCTAGGTGTGAATCCCGCCGCAGTCCAACCTGTGGAAATAGTAGACGCTAGGTTGCTGCTAGGCCGATCCTGCAGGCGTAGTCTAAGCAGCGAATGTCAATGTCCACATTGATTTGAACCAACTTGTGGCGGTGACAGGTAACTCGCTAAGGCGGCTACGGCTATGTCCACATGTGGGAGGGAAGCTGGCGGCCTAGGGAAGCTGCTGGTTGCTGGCTAGGCATGTTAGTTCCTCCGCCTAAGTTGATTGCAAAGCTTGATACGCGACTCAGCAGGCATGCGCAAGCAAATGGGCCAAGCAATTGACGATACATCGAATTTCAATTATTAGATTTGTGTAGGTTCGCTCTGATCTGAATGCCCCCAATCCAACATTGTAACCGGGATGAATATGACATTGCTGAGGGCATCTGTCTCTTTGAAAAGCGGTCTGGCCCAATTCTATTCTGCGAGAAAACGGTTAAGTTGGCGTTCACAGTGACGATAGGTAAACATTGGAGGCTGATATGGTACAGGTTTTGATTGTGGGCGGCGGATTCGCGGGGCTGAATGCAGCCAAAGGATTGGGGGGGGTTCCGGATGTGGAAGTCACGATTGTAGATAAGTCGAATCACCATCTTTTTCAACCGCTGCTGTATCAAGTCGCTATGGCGGGTCTGAGCCCAGCGGATATTGCGGTGCCAATTCGCAGCTTGCTCGCAAAATACAAGAACATTCGAGTGCTGCAAGGCGAGATCCGCTCGCTGCACTTGGGTGAGAATCGCGTCGAAGCTGATTTCGGTTTGCTGCAGTTTGATTACTTGATCTCGTGCTGCGGCACGCGGCACAGCTATTTCAAGCATGAACAGTGGGAAGAGTTCGCCCCTGGACTAAAGACACTCGAGCAAGCTACGGAGATTAGGCGACGCGTCTTGACCGCCTACGAAGCGGCTGAGCGAAGCGATTCAGCGGCCGATCGGAAGCGATTGTTGACGTTCGTGATTGTCGGCGGCGGACCGACTGGCGTTGAATTGGCTGGCGCCATCGGTGAAATGAGTCGCTTTACATTGGCTAAAGACTTTCGAAACATCGATGCCGCTGCTGCTCGAGTGATCCTGATCGAAACTGGCCCACGCATACTCTCGATGTTTTCGGAATCGCTTGCATCCCATGCGGCCCGCGATCTCGAACAATTGGGAGTCCAGGTTTGGACGAACAGCATGGTGACCAAAATCGACGCCGAAGGTGTGGAGGTAGGCAGCGAACGCATCCTTTCTGCAACCGTCCTGTGGGCGGCTGGCGTGCAAGCTTCTCCGCTGGGTAAGGACGCGGGTTTAGAAGTAGACCGTCAGGGCCGTGTTGTAGTCGAAGCTGATTTGAGTATCAAAGGTCATCCGAACGCCTTTTTCGCGGGTGATCAAGCTTGCTGTATGCAAGCTGACAAACCCCTTCCCGGCGTCGCGCCTGTTGCGACTCAGCAAGGCCGATATCTTGCGAAACTGATTCGTCGCGAAGTGAAGCTATTGGCTATCGGACAATCGTCGAATGATCAACCGCGCGCGCCTTTCAAGTACGTGGATAAGGGAAGCATGGCTACCATTGGTCGCAGTCGAGCAATCGTCGAAGTCGGGAGTATCAAAGTTACCGGCTTTATAGCTTGGATGATGTGGTTGCTGGTGCATATTTACTTTTTGACAGGATTTAGGAACAGAACACTTGTTGTCCTTCAGTGGGGATGGTCCTATCTCTCGTTCCGCCGCGGCGCCCGTCTGATAGTCAACAAACAATGGCGGCAACATCCGCAACGACCCGATGTTTAATACTGAGGATTAAGGCAATATTTTCGTTGGCAAAGCGTTCCTAGATGAGCGCATCACCATTATGCGCCGCAGCTTTCCTTGAATCTGTTGGTCAAGTCGTTTCGTTGATTGCGGGTATAGGTTTTTTGCAGAGCAGATTGTCACGACATTCCGGACAAATATGCGCGAGTACTCGCCACTTGCGATTGCCCAGGGACCAGATTTCCACGCTGACACACGTGGGACACGAATGATCGCCAATTGAACCGGGCCATTTTGATTGAGGAAGGAGCAACGCTGTTTACCTGGATGGGACAAACCTGTGGATACGGTCTAATTCCCGATCGTGGACCAAACTGTGGAAGACGCTCGGTTCAAACTCGGATATGTCCACATGTGGATGCGAAGCTTGCGGCTAAGCAAGATGGCTGCTAAACGCAGGCTGATAATCTGAGGGGACTTTGCTTAACCATGCCAGGAACCACCCCAAGAAAAAGCTGCCTGATAAATTGATAATCAGCGTACCAAATGGATAATCTGTTCCAAACCACCTTGAGACTGCCAAATGAACCAACCATCGCGGAACGCCCCCAAGAGCGGAGCCGATCGCGACTAAACCTATTTGCAGGATTGGATTTGCCATCTCAGTACCTTTTAAATTACGGCAGCGACAGTTTGAACGATTATAATCAGTTGGCAATTGAAAAGACGTGCCTATACCAGCATGGACTGGAGCGATTCAAAGAAATGGCGATTGCAGAGGACCGTCGAAACTGTAAGACAATCACTGCCTCAATCGGTTTCCAAAACCGTTCCATCCGGCGCGATCTTGATGTCCCGCGTTTTTCCATCGGCGGATTTGCCACGAACTTCGTAGACCGTTTTGCTTCCGTCTCTCTCGGTCCAAGCGGTATCGAATTTAACGCCTGGCAGTTTTTCCTTTGCCACTTTCATGACCGCTTCGGGAACCTTCTCAATCGGGACCATTTCGGTTTTGTCTAGGTACTCGCCGCAACCGACGACATTCATTAACACTAGCGAGGCAAACAAGCAAATCTTCTTCATCATCTTCTCCGCATAGAAACTAACTGGAATTAACTGACATGAACTAATAATCACCGGAAATCGTTTCGCCGCCAGCGCGGGTCGTCAACGCTTGGTAGACCTTGTAATCGATTGAGCTACTTAAAAAACTTACGTGACCATCGACGAACAAAAACTGAACGCCACCGGTATGCTCGCTGAAAAATTGATTCACGTGCGATCTTCGATTCCCTGGGCCAAAGCCGTCGCCAGAATGACTCAAGATCAAGCTTGACGCCGACTCCGGCGGGCCTGTTCCGACTCCATCACTTCCATCGGGTACGATGACCGCATTGGTGACCGCACCCGTCCAAGTTGCTGGTCCGAGTCGAAAGCCTCGTTCGCCGACTAACAGCGTTGAAGAGGAGCCATCGAGGACTGATTGAAAGCCAATCGATTGATTTCGAAATAACATGCCATCCCCATCAACACCGGGCTCAAATGTCCCAAACATCCCAACAAAGTTCGACGGAGCTACTTCGCAGATATTTGATACGTATGCTCCCGATGAAGGATTTCGGTTTTCCACTTGCCAACGATCTGGGGTGCTGTCGGACGGACATAAGAACGTTGGTATCTTGTGAAGACGAGCGTTACTGTTCGCCGAATGTTCAATACCGAGATTGAAATTGATTTGAATGTAGATGGCGGGTTGTTCTAACTGAGGCAACAACAGGCTACCCCACCCCCAACCAGAACCAATTTCATTGCCCAAACTATTCACGTTTGAAATGTATCCAGGAGGGAACCGACGTAGGCTGCTGTGATAATTCTGAAATGCAAGGCCAATCTGCTTGAGGTTGTTTTGGCACTGCATGCGCCGAGCCGCTTCGCGAGCTTGCTGAACAGCAGGAAGGAGCAAGCCAGCAACAACGCCGATGATCGCAATCGATACCAGCAACTCGACGAGCGTGAATGCCCGACGCCTCGATTGCTCATTGACGAATTTTGAATCGCATTTCATGGTGGGAGTTATCACACAACAATCCTTCCAAGGTTATCGTCCATGACTACAATTTAGTGGCATCTTACCAACGAGACATTGCGTTCTCATTACGGCTGGATGACAGTTCTGTCATTTTTCGTCGCCAGAAAAATCCCTGGTTACAATGACTACTTTAGCAGGTCATGGATGACTAACGGATGGTTGAGTGGAGAGGCGAATGCGAGTGTTGATTGTCGAAGACGAACCGAAGACAGCGAACTATTTGGCGAAAGGGCTGCTCGAAGCTGGCTTTGTCGCCGATATTGCCACAGATGGAAACGACGGTTTGCAACTTGCAAAGTCCGGCTCGTATGACGTTGCAATTCTTGATGTTATGCTACCTGGGCGCGACGGCTGGACCTTGCTCAAGGAACTTCGCGACTCTGGAAGAAGTTTGCCTGTTCTATTTCTAACCGCCAAGGACGGAGTTTCAGATCGCGTTCGAGGCTTGGAACTGGGTGCAGACGACTATCTTGTCAAACCCTTTGCATTTTCCGAGCTTCTTGCCCGCATTCGAACCATCCTTCGACGGGGCAAATCCCGACAGCCAGATGAGCTTTGCGTTGGCGATCTCAAGGTCGAACTTCTGTCGCGCAAAGTACAGCGAATGGGACACAAACTGGAGCTATCACCCAAGGAGTTCGCTTTGTTGTCGCTTTTGCTGCGGCGAACGGGTGAGGTTCTATCGCGAACTCTAATCGCGGAGCAAGTTTGGGATATCAACTTTGACAGCGACACGAACGTGGTCGATGTCCACATTCGTCGGCTGCGTGCAAAGGTCGACGATCCCTTCGAACATAAGTTGATTCATACAGTTCGGGGGGTGGGCTATGTCCTTGAAGTTCGCCAATAGCGTGCCTCGCCAATGGTCGCTAACCACATGGTTGGCCGTCTGGTATACGGCCCTTGCTTGCCTATTAATCGGCGCGACGACGCTCTATTCCTACTACATTCTTATTACGCAACTTGACCTAGAGGACCAAGTGTTTAACGCAACGCGACTAACGGATGTTGAAAATCGACTAGCGAGCAATCCAAATGGTTTGAAGGAACTGCAAGCGAGTTGGGCGGCTTCTTCAGAAAATAAATCCGAATTGAGAATCGTAATACGTGTGCTCGCGGCGGATGGAAGCGTAGCGTCATCCGTCGAGGACGACTCGAATATTCCGTGGCCTGTCTTTTCCTTTCGCGGCGTTCAAGAATCGACAGGTTGGCAATTCATGGCACGTGAGGTGACGTGCCACTCAGGCATGAAAAGCGTTGTCCAAGCGGCACTTGACCGGAGACGAGAATCCATTTTCTTGAGTCGCTATCGCAAACAGCTTTACCTCATGCTTCTCATTGCAACTCTAGCTTCGGTGGCAGGTGGAATTGCAATCGTCAGACGAGGACTGCAACCGTTGCGTGAATTGTCAGAACTAGCATCAAGTATTGGTGCCAATCACATGGAACAGCGGCTCGATACCTCGCAATATGCCGTTGAGCTGAAACGTGTAGCGACGACGTTCAACGGAATGCTCGACCGGCTTAAATCATCCTTTGAACAAATCAATCGCTTTTCGGGAGACATTGCCCATGAGCTTCGGACTCCGTTGCACAACCTTCGCGGCGAAATGGAAGTCACACTTACCAAGAATCGTAATAACGCTGAGTATAAAGACGTACTCGGTTCTTGCTTGGAAGAAACCATTCGGCTATCGCGACTTGTCGACAGTCTGCTTTTCCTCGCACGGGGCGATCAGCCCAAATCATTTCTTAAGAAGGAGGAGATTCCCGTACGGGAGGAACTCGTCAAGATTCAAGAGTTCTTCGATGCTGCTGCCGACGACAGGGGAATAAGCCTGTCTGTATCATCCTCCGAGATAACGCTGCACGCCGACCGAACGCTTTTTCAACGTGTTATCGGAAACCTAATCACCAATGCTATCTCGCATACAACGCAAGGAGGAAGGATCGAGGTCTGCGCAAAAGCAGATTCGAACTGCATCCGTATCGTAGTTAAGGACAATGGATCTGGTATTACTGCGAACGAGTTGCCATTTGTTTTCGATCGCCTTTACACTGGAAGTGGCGCTCGTTCAGGACCGATTGGCTGTGGATTAGGGCTATCCATCGTCAAGGCGATCGTAGAACTCCATGGAGGTTCGGTTGGAATTTTAAGTGACAAAGGAAACGGTACGCTTGTCGAAACTAGTTGGCCGATCCAACCCTGAAGTAACGACTAGACGTCGATTGTCGAAGGATCAGAAGTTTCGTCTGTTAGCTTTTCTAAAACTTTCTAAACCTGCTCGCTGATTTTCTGTGGCAGATGTTTGCCAGCGTACAGATGCTGACCTCCGGGATATGCCAATCCCTAATCGTGCGGAAGCTCGGCAACATACTGCTGAGGCTGTTCGGTGAATTCTGATCCAAACCCAGCGTCGTCTTCGAAGACGATATAAGAATCGATCCCTTCTAGCAGACATTTCTCAAGGTTGCTGCTAGGCTGATCCCGCAGGAGTACGACGCTTCCACAGTTG
>JANLUJ010000026.1:0-3772 GCA_031363425.1 Pirellula sp. | reverse complement strand
GGGCGGGCCCCAAGGAGCATTGGTTGAGCACCTGTTGCCAACAACGTTTGAACTGGAAATCACAAATTTACAAAATTTGCGATTCCGCTATTGCCCTAAATCAAGACCGTCGCTACAGCCTCGCGCACTCTGGAAAACTGCGGGCACATGCTTGCTATCGCTCCAAGTACCGCGTAGGGCCTGGCTCTGGTATTTACTTTTTTGCGATCGACGACCCAAGCATTAGCGATTTCGTCCAGGAGTTTGTTGCGCAGCAAGGCTTTACCGGACAAATTGGATTCGACCTAATGCGGGGTGACGATGGACAGCTTTACGTATTGGAATGCAATCCAAGGGCTACAAGTGGACTACACCTACTCGACGCCGCACCGCTTGCAACCGCGTTCCTCGAACCTGATGGCCCGTTGTTGGAGCCCGCATCAACTCGACCAGCCATGCTCGCATCTATCATGTTCCTTTTTCCGTTACCAAATGCCCTTCTGCGAGGCGGAATTCTAACGCTTATGAAAGATATGCTCGTAGCTCGCGATGTAATGTTTGCTTGGAACGATCCTCTACCAGCTTTGCTGTCTCCCCTTTCGATGCTGGAAGTACTTTTAACTGCTTTTCAAACACGCAAACCGCTAACCAGCGCTGCGACATACGATATCGAATGGAATGGAGAGCCGATGTGAGCAAAACGGCTGTATCGTTGGTTGAAAACCTGCAATGTGTCAATAGTAGTCATGCTGAAAGACACTCCCGTGACAAACAATGGCTTGAGATGTTGTTGTCGCATTCGTCGCAAGAATTGGTTCAAAACCTGCGTACCCGTTGGACCCTGCTTCGAGTGGGCGATGTTACTCTGCCAACAACGATCAATGAAACCGAGTACGACAATTCCTATGTGTGTTCCCCCTACACTGGATGCGTGCTTTATCCACAGTCGGAGGTCAAAAAGCTTAGTAGTTCACTCATGCGATATTCCATACTCGGGCTAGTGCATGCAATGGGACCTCCATTGCGGGCTGCGCAAATCAACCGGGTTGTCTGTATAAACAATTGGCTACTATCGACCAATCTCTATTCGAATTTTGATTTGCAGTTAGTGCCGGAACTGACCAAGTTGCTTAAGAGTCGTTTTCCAAATCATGCCATAGCATTCCGATCATTAAATCGAGTTTCCAACTGTGCATTGCTTGAACGACTTGGTTTGGAAGGTTATCTTCTGGCTCCCAGTCGACAGGTCTATTTCTTTGATGGCAAGGCCGGAGACTTCATGCGCAAGCGGAACAACATTTGGGACCGGAAGCTCCTTGGAGAGACCCCTTACAAAATTGTTCAACACGACGAATTGAGTGCAAGTGACGCGGGTCGAATCGAACAACTGTATCGCTGGCTTTACGTAGACAAGTATTCGAAGCACAATCCACAATTTACTGCAACAATGTTGAACGAGTGCCGACGCAGCGGGCTACTAAGAATGTGGGGGCTGCGGGACGCAAATGGACGTCTAGATGGAATTGTTGGCGCGTTCGAGCGCGAGGGCGTTATGACGGTACCTGTCGTTGGTTACAACACGTCCCTGCCGCAACATATGGGACTATACCGAATCCTGATGGCCATCGTGTTGCAGGAAGCCGCGAGCCTCAAATTGCAATTAAACCTTAGCAGCGGCGCTGCGCACTTCAAGCGAATTCGTGGCGGGACACCCTGCATTGAGTACACGGCAGTCTATTGCAACCACCTTTCGTTGTCCCGTCGCGCGGCATGGCAAGTCTTGGCTGGACTGATGCGAAATGTGGGTGCACCGATTTTGCGAAAGTACCAACTGTGATGAGCGAACAGGACCTACTTGGCAAACATTGGTTTGTAGCTTGCGAGGCCGCACAATTGGGCAATCATCTGCTGGGCATGACGGTGCTGGGCACCCCACTGGTAATCTATCGATCCAAGGATGGGGTCGTCGCCGCAGAAGATCGATGCCCACATCGTAACGCGCCCTTGTCGCACGGCATTGTGCGAGACGGCGCACTCCGTTGCCCGTACCATGGTTGGAGCTTTGGTTCGGAAGGTCGTTGTGTAGACGCTCCTGGAGTTCATTCTGGTGAGCTCCCCTCGATCTCCCTAAATCGTTGGAATGCTCTAGAGTGCGATGGTTGGATATGGGTAGCAAAAAAACCGACTCTATTGGGGAAGTCTATCTATCGACCCGGTATCGCCAGCGACAATGGCTATCGAGGCTTCATCATGACAGCGGAACTCGATTCCAACTTGGCAGATGCGATAGAAAACCTGCTCGATGGAACGCATACACCATTTGTACATTCAGGCCTCGTTCGTAGTTCTATGGATAAGCAACCGTTTACTGCGTTGGTTCGCAGGCACGATGATTGGGTCGAAGCGGAATACCGTGGCGAGGCCCGTCAGAACGGATTCATCTCGCGATGGTTCGAACCGGATCGAGAAGTTAGTTTTGGCCGTTTCGTCCCGCCATGCACCGCAGAGCTTGAGTATCGCTCCAAGCGACGGCTAGAACTACTCGTGGTTGCCCATTTTACGCCTACGAGTGACGGAAAACTAAAAGTCTTTGTGCGATGCTATTTGCCAAACGGGCGATTGCCCGCCTCGTGGCGGTTCGCAGTCGTTCGGCCTTTCTTCCGTAAAGTTCTCCACCAGGACGCAAAGATCCTACGGTTGCAACAATGGAATGTCGCGCGTTTTGGAAAACCAACCTATACTAATTGGACGGCTGACCTATTGAGACCATGGATCGACGCTTGGCTATCGGTTGGCGAATTCCCACCCCAACCCGATGGTCCACAAGAGGTTCGATTTCACCTCTAGGCAACGATAGCATGAAAGACGCGCTTCACGCCCATCGATCAACATCCCTTTCTCCACTGTCACTATCTCAAGGAATAGCAATGCAATTGGCAAAATCTGCGACCCTGGTCATCGTCTGCATGGCCGTAACTTTTTCAGGCGCCTCGCAAGCGAGTTCAACACAAGATGACAAGCCGATGGCCTCGACTGAGGCTGCAAGCGGACTTAACAAAGCAGATGCGATACACGATCAATTGCGAGCCTTGCGGGAAGAATTCATCGAAGCCGTAAATGCTAAGAACTACGATGCGTTAATTGCCTTGCTTCACCCCGAGGTGATTCTCACCGCGCAAGATGGAAAAAACCTAAGCCTTATTCGCAGACAAGATGGAGTTCGAAAATACTTGGATCGATTGTTGGTTGCACCTGGTCATGGCGTCGAAAGTATGAAACTAAACCCGAAGGTAGATGACCTGTCTGTAATTTACCAAGACAACACAGCCATTGCCTTCGGAAGTTCACTTGACCATTACAAGCTGGCGAATGGTACGGAGTTCGATTTGAAAACACGTTGGAGTGTGACTGTCATCAAGGAAGGCGAGAAATGGTTGCTTGCCAACATACACGTGTCCACCAATTTGTTTGAAAACCCGGTGTTGGCGACGGTTTCGCGGATGGCTATTTGGCTGTCCATTGGCTCTGGGTTTGTGTTCTTGGTAGTCGGTCTGTTCGCTGGGCGGTTAAGAAGCCGTTCTGTCAATGGATGAAGATTTGCGTTTGTCAGTCTCCAACTAGTATTCGCCAAGCATGCGGCAGCAAAACGATTGCTCCTGCGATTGCCGAACCGATGGCCGCTAGCAGGACCGCACCGGCGGCTACATCTTTGGCTCTTCCTGCAAGTGGATGGTAGCCTGGCGAGACGAGATCCGAAAGCAACTCTACCGCGGTGTTGAGGGCCTCGGCCATC
>JANLUJ010000025.1:0-1746 GCA_031363425.1 Pirellula sp. | reverse complement strand
CACTACGTCGAACCGTACTTTTGCCTCAGCACGAAAACGGTGGTTTTGCTGTGACTAATAAGAATTCCACGCAACGGACGTTCGTTGGTAGCGATTAGATCGATTATTGGCTGCCGCAATTCGTGATTTTGTTGATAATGTAGCTAGTCGTTTATTGGTTTATCTCGGCCAACAGAACTTATCTTTCGCTCAAGATGACTAGTCAGCAAACGACAATAGAGGAAAGTAAATCGAATTGTGGTGGAAAAGTGTGTAAGGTCGACCCGACCTACATGTGGCCACAGCCGTAGCCCTGATCCCGCGTCTTCCACGGGCTAGAACACTGTGGACGTCGGCGCTAGCTGCCTTGCTCCTTCCCTTCCACAGGTTGGCTAGAAGCTACTTCGGCTACGGCGCTGGCTGCTTGCTGGAGGATGGATGCGTCCGAAAAGTCAACAATCCACGATCAGCCAGCCATCTTCCCATCCACAAGTGGTCACCGCTCGATCCAGCCATCGGCCGCTTTTCCACAATGTAGACCAAACTCTGTGGAACTAGTTCAGCGTCAGCGGGCAACAATGTGGAAGTGGACGAAGCCAGCGACAGCGACCTTCCACATGTTTTCTGAAAACCGACATAGGCAAGCAGGTACGCCGTAGTTAAGCAACTTCGCGGGAAACGAAGAAAGCCGTACCATGTACTGGCCTGCCGTTGGACTACTAGATCGGCTAGACTGATGCTCGCGACTCGCGATCAGGTTCGAATCCTCGGGCGACTCGGGATTGCGATCGACTACGATGGTTACGTTGAGAAATCGCCAAGTGAGGCTGAATCATGAGGATGCATCGACTCCGTTTTGGTGTTCGAGCTTTGCTCATTCTAACGACGTTGATAGCCATCCCACTGGCCATGTACGCATACAACCGGTATGCCGCAGCTCGCCAAATTGCTATCGTCAAGCAACTCAAAGCAATGGGTGGCAGCTTAATGATGTACGAATACGATGTTAACGCGAATTGGGAGCAGGGCGAGCGGACCTATCCCAAATGGCTTGAAGATTTCCTTGGGCGAGATGGTTTGTATTCGGTGTACACGCTCTTTCTTGATTCGAAGGAAGAGCCCGACGAAATAATAAAGCAGGCTTGTGGACTTCGTCGACTTAGAATGCTTAAGTTGCCAGGCTGCAAAATCTCAGCAGATTCCCTTCAGCCACTGTTAACGCTTAATCGCCTTGAATGGCTGGACCTTTTTATGACTCCTGCAGACGACAAATGTGTCCGCACGATCTCGAAAATAACAAGCCTAAAGAAATTAGACCTTCGAAGTACGAAGATTACGGATGAGTGCATTGACGACATCATCTCACTGCCAAACCTGACTGAATTACTTATTATCGACACGAGCTTGAGCACTGCAGGTATTGAGCGATTGCGCAACTCGCTGAAGGAATGCAAGATAATAACAAGCTACTCTGACTTGAAATGATAGCTGTGGAGGTCGTTCAGCGGCCATAACCACTTTTTCCACATGTTGGTTCAAGCCGAGGTAGTCAAGCAGCTACAGCGGGCAACGATGTGGACGTAGCGTAGACCAAACACTGTGGACGTTTTCGCTAGCTGCCCTGGCTCCTTCCCCTCCACAGTTTGCCTTGAATCTACGTGGGCTACGGCGCTGGCTGCTTGCTGTAGCGACGGTCTTGATTTAGGGCAATAGCGGAATCGCAAATTTTGTAAATTTGTGATTTCCAGTTCAAACGTTGTTGGCAAC
>JANLUJ010001302.1:0-6071 GCA_031363425.1 Pirellula sp. | reverse complement strand
GAGCTTCATGGCGCTCAACAACAGCAGGACCGGCGCGGAATCGATCAGTGGGTTGCCTCCTTCTTGACTCGCCTCCACGCCTCGCTCGCGCAACAACCCTATCACCCTTCCAACGTCTCGATTGGTTCGCGTTAAGACGCCGATTTCCGCTTGTGGCGACTTCTGGTGCAACTCGACAATGCGATCGGCAACTTCATCGAGCAAACCGTAGCTGCTTTCTTCTCCTTCTTGATCTTTGTTCTTCTCGCAGTCTGCATTTCGGAACTCCACGTAGCCTGGCAGCCGATCGCGAGAAGTCTCATGATTGGAAAAATAACGATTCATCCATTCGGTCACCGCTTGCGTATCGCTAGCGATGATTTCCGATTCGTCGTCATTGTAGTACCGGTCATGCTTTGCAAGTTGCGTGAAAACGGAGTTCACGAAATCGATCACTACGGGCGAACTGCGATAGCTCTTGACTAATTTTTCTTGGCGTACGTGATCGATTTGCTTCCCGACGGATTCAAAGATCTCCGATACGCCCCCTCGCCAACCGTAGATCGCTTGTTTGCTATCCCCAACACAAAAAAACGATTTATCCTTGGTCGAGCCCTCGACAATCGCTTCAGCAAACGGCTTAATGATGTTCCACTGCATTGGCGAAGTATCTTGGAATTCGTCTAGCAGCAAGTGATCAATGGGGCAATCCAAGCGATAGGCGATGCCTTTCATGGCTTCATCGTCCACCTTGCTATCAAGCGACGCCTTGATTCCATTCAATGCGGTTGAGCCCGTTGCGGCATGATCATCGCCTTTGTGTTTCGCAATGGTCGCTTGCATCCACTTCGACAAACGCTCAGAAATATCATCGAATGACACAATGCGTCGACGCGTCTTCACGTACTGGAGTTGCTCGTGATAGTTTGCCAACATACGATAGGCAGCTTCGTTCTGAGCGCGGCGACTTGCCAGTTCCTCAACTGCCGATTTTTTGGCAAGGACCAACAACGCCTTGACCGTCTCCTCGGGAAGTTCCTTGGAAGAATACTTGGCAACATCATCCTCGGCATTCTGAACCAAAGTCAGGCCGAGGAACTCACTCCATTCACCCGCTTCGAATTTTGCAACTGCTTTATCGCGAGCCGCGGCGTAGCCCTTGTGCTCCAATTGCGAAGTGCGGAACCCATTGAGAGCCGCCTCTGCATGCTCCGCCGTAGGGCCCTTTGGAACCGTCAGTTGATTCCAAGCCTCTTCGGACGTTTTTCTAAATAGATCATAACCGGTAGATACAACGATTTCGATTTCACGGCGAATACCGCGTGTCGCTTCTCCCTTGGACAATTGCGACACCAATGACTTGAGGGCCGACCGATCCATGGTATCGAACATTCGACTAATTGCCTCTTGCTGCAATTGATCTGTTTGGAATGGATCCGATAGCGTCCAGCCTGGCGGAAGCTTGAGCTCAAGTGCAAAAGAGCGTGCAAGTTGCGAGTAAAAACTATCGAGTGTACTGACCCTGAATCGGTGCAGATGAGAGCAGAGCCGACCGAGTTGATAGCGGACCGTATCACGGGTGATTTCCAGCGGGTTCAAAACGCTCACCAATCGAGCGAAGCCGTCCTCGTTTTCAACTGCGTCCGCCAACCACGAGAGTATACGGTGAAGGATTTCACCTGCCGCTTTTCTTGTAAATGTCGTCGCTAGGATTGAATCGAGCTGTTGATCGGTGAAAAGCAACCGCAACGCTCGCGAGGCGAGGTTGTATGTCTTGCCTGTGCCCGCGGATGCAAGGATCATTTGAGGCGAGAACCAATCCTTGTCCGGCTTGCCTACTGCGAGATGCTTTTCCAAATGCAGCTTTTTCGGCGGCTGTGCTTGCGATCGATCGAATCTCAATTTCGGCTTGGGTTTTACGATGGTTTCGTTCGAATGTTCCGCTTGCTCCAATTTAAGGTCAGGCACTGGATGGATTGCATTGGCCAATTCGCGTTGACGCTTGTCTTCTCGTTCTTTGCTGGCGATCGATTCATCCCAACGCCTAACGACAGGAAACTGCGTGATCGCGTTGCATTCGTCATAATTAGAAATGCCTTTGTATTTCGGCGGCCAAAACTCGCCTGCCATCACTTTTCTCGCGATCTCCTTAGCTGATTTGATCGCCAGGGCATGTTGCTCCAAATTGAAATCCGCGATGATGAATTGCGTTTCGGCCGGGTTCTTGGGAAGCAGGACGTAGCCGAAACTAACCTTCGACAAATCCTCAATTTTCAACGTTTTGATCAACAAGCCATAGAGAGGCAACTGCCAATCCGTCCAAGTCCCATTCGATCGCAGATGCGCCTCTTTGGGTTTGCCCGCTTGGTCACCTGTTTTGTAGTCCCACACGGCAAATCGACCGTCGCGAGGATGGTAGTCGATGCGGTCGATTCGACCATGCACAATCATCGCTTCACCATCAACATCAAGTGCGATCCCGTGTGCCTTTTCGACTTTGTGTTCGATGTACTTGATTCGCCAACCAGCCGCGATCTGGGCTGCTTGATGTTCGGCGAACGCTTCGAGACGTCGCGACGCTTGCTCCAATTGGATCTGAAGTGCGGGAGTTGGCTTGACGCCGTACTTCTTTCTTGCGACTGCTTTGAGATTCTCGGTAAGCCAATCGGCTGTGGCTTTCGCATCGGTAGATGTAGCCACGGGCGAGTCGATCAGCCCCTCTAAGCATATATGCAATAGATCTCCGAATCCGCCACCATCCAGCTCTAGCCGATCATGCTCGAAGGCTCTGACTTTTTCAACGCGGCTTAGGTAAAAGCGGTACGGACACTGATCGTATTTTTTGAAATCCGTTACGGCCATATCGCGAACGACTTTACTGGCGTCAGGCAGCGGAATTGGAATGTTGGTTTGCCCAACGCGGGGGCTCCATGCATCCGAAACGAGCTGGTCCTCCGTAGTTTCCGTTGGCGCAAGCAACAGCTTCACTCGACGCGCAAGCAAATCAGACGGAACTGCGAGAAGCAGTCGACTCGGAGTCTGTGGGTCACAATCAAGGCTGAGATGATTGAGAATGAGTTCGATGTGCTCCCGCGTATTCAGCATTGCTAACATGGCATAGCAATCACGCGCATAACGTCGCGCATTATCCATCAATCCAAGATCGGATCGCAATTGATTGGGTAAGAACGCATCGCCGTTGACACTCTCTGGCACGATCCCATCGTGCATTCCAGTCAACATCAGGATTGGAGTATCGTCGAGGGTTAATTCCAGCCAGCCAAGCATTTCAACTGCCGATTCGTCTTGTGGCGGCGGAACGTTGACGGTTTCCAGTTGGCTTTGCAACCAAGCCAACGTCTCTTGAAAAGTCACTGTCGCATCGAGGTTCTTCGGGACTTCCGACAGCTTCGCCAGCGTTAGATTGATTTCATTGCAAGCCCGCAACGATAAGTTACCAGCAACATCGTTGCGGTCAACTTGCACTCCTTCGTATATCGATTTGATCACATTTCGAAGCGGATCTGCCCATTGAGTCAACTTGGCATTGACCATGCGCAACGGTTTGATCCATTCATCAAGTCTTCTTAAAACCGCTTGGAAAACGTCTTTGCCTTGGGTTTCGGGCCATTCAGGAACGTTGACACTTCGCAGTAGCGTCGACTGTAGGTATTCATCTAACCGAGCTAAGAAGTCGCTCGAGCGACCATTTGTGTCCGACTCGTTTTTGGTGGATCGCAGTAACCAGTCATAGATAGCAGGAGTTCGGACGAGGCTGTTAAACACATCGATTGAGCCATCCGTCAAATAGTCTCCAATCAGTTCAATGAGCTGCATGGGCGGGGCCTGAGTCACCGACGCACCAGGTCCATAGCGAAGCGAGATCCCACCACGAGCAAGTGTCTCTTGAAGGGCCGGTACGATTTGTGGGTCTGGGATACCGACAGTAACTTCTTGGACGGAATAGTCGTTACCGAGGTTTGCGAGTTGCGTGGCAAGCTCATTGGCAGCGTCGTTGGCACTCGATCGAACGTGCAATTGGTGCTCTTCAATCGGTATTTCTATATCCTGCCAATACTCCGAAGCCAAAGTCCCATCTTGGTTGAAGCCAGCGGCATACGATTCTGGTGCGCCGATAAGGACCCGCACGCTGTCGGCTACAACCGAAAGAAACCTTCGTTGAGCGCGATTCAAGTCAACGGCACCTACGAGAATGATTTCGTAGTCGGTCCGCACCTCGTCGTTGTCGATCGCGAATCGACGTGCGGATTGGACATCCCATAGTCCAGCGGTATGCAATTCATCCAAGTAGTCTCGCTGCAGTTTCGAGAGAACCTTCCAACGGACTTCTTCTTGAGATCCCTTTAGCTCGTTTACGACGTCGTCGAAGTCGACCAGATCGGAGGATAGCTCTCGATGAAGTGTGCTAAGGATCCGCGCAAGGTCCATCCAGGGACGAAGTTCGGCCGAGTCAGGGACCTCGAATAACAGCGGCTTGAGCAACTCATGGTCGGCAGCTCGCAACACTTTGGTCCAGGCCAACACCTGTTCCAGATCGCTTGCGAAGGGCAGTTTGGCGGAATATAGCTTTTCCGGCAGGGTCCCTATAGTAAGCAATTGGGGTGGTCGAAGGACCAACGATTGCTCGCTTGCACGCGTCGCCATGAGCTGCGTTAATCGACGCCCAGCAAAGCCACCCGGGAGAACGAGCAAACACTGATCCATATCCCACTTATTTCCACGCGTATATTGCTTTTGCAAATAATCGCAGGCTGAATGGAGGATGGGTCCGGACCAACCGAGGTAATGGGCTCGGATGGATTGCGACTGATCGAGAAGAGGTCGTCGCTGACGAAATGGAATTTTGGTAGTAGACATATAGAATTCACCTCCTTGCTCAGTTCCTAACCTAATAGAGAATGCTAGCGGAACACGCGTTCTTTATTAGGCCATCAGCAATTGACACGTTAGGTCAACGATTGTTCCAACGAAGCTCATTTTCGCGGAATTCAATTAAAAAGACAACCACGGATGGAATGGGTGGCATCCACGTACCTCAGCTGAGGATGGTGGTAGCTCAGCGTGTCCTCAGGCAGAGCCTAGGCTGTTACAAATTCGGTATTGACATGACATTTCGACAAGTTGCTTTTATTCCTTTCCAGATGTGATTCAACCGTGGAGCGAAACTGGGCCTCGTGCCCTTCAGGGTCATTCGCGTGTCCTTTCATTTCTCCGGGGGTGCGCCGCTTCGCGGCAACCCCCGGCTACTCTCTGAAATCCCTATCGGGATAAAAGCAATCCCCATCGCGGCCCAGACACACACCCACCAAAAGCGGGTTAGATTTCAGTAGGCCGCTCGCCTTAGCGAAAATTCTAGTCTGCGTCCGGCTGAGGACACCCGGACCTAAGTGAGTCACGGGTCCTAGACTTTGGCTGTCCAACGCCGCCTGCCTCCCACAAACGTACTCATTACCAATCCGAACAATTCACTCCCGTTCAAGGGTGTATTGTAGGACTTGCTTTGCAATGCGGTCGCATCCACTCTCCATCGCCTTTCAGGATCGATGATGAAAAAATCTGCTGGCTTATCGAATTCGAGGCTGCCGCCGTTTTGTCCAAGAAGCTTGGCTGGATTTAGGCTCATCTTTTCGAATGCATCGATCCAAGTCAAAATACCAGGGCGTATTAGGAAAGTAACGACCTGAGCCATCGCCGTTTCCAGGGCGATCATTCCAAACGGTGCAGCATCAATCTCCATCATTTTCTTTTCCAATGAGCATGGCCGATGGCCACTGCTAATGATATCGATAGTTCCATCGCGCAAGCCATCTACGCATGCGTCAATATGATCTTCCGAACGAAGCGGCGGATTCACCTTGCAATTGGCATCAAACGAGCGCATTAGTTTATCGCACATATGAACGTTGGCAATGAAAACGCCTGACGTGAATTGGATTCCGCGTGCTTTGGCTCGTCGGCACAGCTCAACACTTCCCGATGTGCTAATGCTCGTTAAGTGCAATCGCCCGCCGGTCGCCTCGATTAACCGCAAATCGCGAGAGGTCGCCAGGTCCTCTGCTTCGGCAGGTATT
>JANLUJ010001296.1:0-16305 GCA_031363425.1 Pirellula sp. | reverse complement strand
CTTGATTTCGCAGCCAAGGACCTCGGCGGCTTGCATGAAGGCTTGTTCGTGTGCGACCGGCAATCCCTCTTTCGATTCCAATCGTCGAATCCATCCATCGACTAGCGCACCGCCATCATTTACAAACAATGGCGGGAACTGGCTGTCTCGATAGTATGGAAAGTGACCACTGGTTTCGTACAGCTCGACCCGACCCAAGTGCGGACTATAGACCGGTTCGTATCCCCGTTTTAGCATTTCCTTGCGGAGGAAGTCCTCGAGCAAGCTTCGAATGCGAGCGCCCTTGGGAAGCCAAAGGCACATGCCTGGCCCAACCTCACTCGATATCTGAAAAAGCCCTAAGCGCTTTCCGATTACTCGATGGTCGCGCTTCTTGGCCTCTTCAACTTGGTCCAAGTGTGCTTGCATATCCTTGGGGCTAAACCAGGCTGTTCCATAGACTCGCTGGAGCTGCAGACCAGTAGCGTCCGCCTTCCAATATGCACCTGCAATACTCATCACCTTAAATGCCTTGATTCGACCGGCATCCGGAATATGTGGTCCACGGCAAAGATCGACGAATTCACCCTGACGATAGAAACCTAACGTTTGCTGATCGGCCAAACCGGATTGGATGTGTTCGACCTTGAGTGCTTGTTTCATATCTCGGCACAACTCGACAGACTGATCGCGATTGAGCGAAAACTGCTCGAATGGCTCGGCCAGTTCAATGATCTTAGCCATTTCGGCTTCGATCTTGGCGAAGTCGTCCTCGTTCAATTTTTGGGGCAAGTCGAAATCATAGTAAAAACCATTCGCAATGGTCGGGCCGAATGCTAGCGAAACGTTGGGATAGAGCCGCATGATGGCTCGAGCCATCACGTGGGCCGAGGAGTGCCGCAAAACGTCTAATGCCTCCGGGTCTTTTTCGGTGATTAACCTCAATGGAATCGGAGATCCGTTAGCAAAGGGCTTGAGAGCACGCGAAGCATCCACGACCAAGTCGCCGACTTTGGCAGCAATGACTGCTTTGGCAAGTCGTGAACCGATTTTTTCGGCGACGGTTAGGGGAGTTGCATCATCTGGGTGCGAAACAATTGTTCCGTCGGGCAGTAGAATTTCCAGCATCTTACAGCTTCCAGGCACCCGTCCTGCGCCATTGGAAAGGCACAGATGACAGGGAAATTAGAGGATGATTTGATTCGTCAGGACAAAAGACGAATCTTCAGCATAAAATGTTCGCCGTTGCTTCTGCAATTGGCAATGGGGGGAGCCAGGATTGTTCTGCGACATTACGACCAACGCAAACACGAATAAAGCACACGCGAAATCGTTACGGAATGGCAGAAGGTATGCTACTATAACGATGCTTTGTCATGATTATGTTTTTGAGTCGCTACTGTCGCCATAGCGTAGGGACTCAAATGGATACACCACTTTCTGGTGAACGTAGCGAGTCTGGACAAAGCACAATTATTGGATATTCATCAGCTCGTCTCAGTAGCATAATTCCTCATGAGTGTACTTGTTTTTGGGCATCGCAATCCCGATACGGATGCCATTTGTTCGGCCATTGCATACGCCGATCTTTTGCAACAGACGAGTCGTCCTGAGGCTGTTGCGGCCTGTTGTGGTGCACCCAACAAACGCACGGAATACGTTCTTCGTACCGCCAAGGTACCGGCTCCCAGAATCGTCATGGACGTCCGCCCGGAAGTCGAGGATGTGTGCCAACGCGACGTCAAGACGGCTCGTTACGGCGACGTTTTTTTTGAAGTATACAATCGGATGAAGGAGCACGATCTTCGAGCCATTCCCATCGTGGATGAGGCCGGGAAGGTTGTCGGAGTCCTTTCGCTACTTCAGTTGATGGACTTGATTTTTCGAGACGACGGGGATCCATTGAAGACCCGGACCGTTGCCACTAGCTTGCAGAAAATCTGCGAAATCCTTGGTGGTAAATTCCAACATTCGTTGATTCCGACCCAGCACGACGAATTGTTAGTCATGGTGGGCGCGATGAGCGCCGGTGGATTTACCGAACGCATGCAAAGGTTCCCGGCAGAAAAACTCATTGTGGTAAGTGGCGATCGGCCAACCATTCAGTTGCCAGCCATTGAGCATGGCGTACGAGCGTTGGTCGTAACCGGCGGATACACTCTTTCCCCTGGTTTGGTTCAATTGGCACAGGCTCGCGATGTTGCTGTCATTCAAAGCCCGTTTGACACTGCGACGACCACCATGAGAATCAAGTCGGCGCAATTCATTGATTCGGCCATCGATACGCATTTCGTTTCACTCGCGGCCAAGAAGCCTGTGGACGAAGCTCGATTGATTGTCGAGCAATCTTCGGAACCGATCTTCCCGGTCGTGAACGATACTGGAGTATTGGTCGGGGTCCTTTCAAAATCCGATTTGGTGAATCCGCCCAAGCCCAAGCTCATTTTGGTCGATCACAACGAATTGAGCCAAGCCGTCAATGGCGCAGAGGAAGCGGATATCCTGGAGGTGCTCGATCACCACCGACTGGGTGGAGGGCTCAAGTCAACGCAGCCGATTCGATTCATCAACGAACCCGTCGGATCCACTTGCACTTTGGTTGCTCGCCAGTTTCGGGCCGCTGGTCTAGTCCCTCGACCAGGCATCGCGCTCTGCATGGCCTCGGGGATCATTTCGGATACGCTGAATTTACGATCCCCAACGACCACGGATGTAGATCGAGATGTCCTCAAGTGGCTAGAACCGCTTTGCGGCGTCGAGTTGGTCGCGTATGCAAACGAGTTTTTCGAAATTGGATCGGCTCTTCGAACTTGCACACCTGCAGAAGTAGTCCGCGAGGACTGCAAGGAATTCACGGAACATGGCCAGCGATTCTCGATCTCCCAAATCGAAGAGATTGGGTTTGATCTTTTCTGGGACCGCAAGGACGACCTGCGCACCGCGTTGGAGCAGTTTGCTTCGACTCAGCGATTGGGCTTTTCTGCACTGTTGGTTACGGATGTTGTCAGCAACGGTTCGCTATTGTTACTAAGTCATGAATCGGATGAATGGGACGAAATAAATTACCCGCAGTTGGATCGCAATCTATATCAACTCGACAACGTCGTCAGCCGCAAGAAACAACTGCTGCCGTTGATAGCACAACTGATCGAGACCGCAAAAAACCGATAGGCGGCATATTGTAAAACAGTTGTCCCAACTGTTCCCGCCCTGCGTTTCCACCTCCGCTTCTGCCGCAGTTTGAAGAATGTGCGACTGCGACAAGGTGTGCCGAGCGTGCCGAGGGACACTGCTTTTGTGTGGGTGTCACGACACGATACGCGAGGTTTGAAGAAAAGCTGTGTCCCGGATGATTGAACGCGATGATTGAACGTTGGCCCACGATTGGTTTATTCGGCGGCTCCACAACCCCAGTTTTTCAACACGCGTTAGCGGTCTTTGGATTGAGTTTTGACAACATTTTTGCCCTCGATCGTGAGCCAAGTGGTGCAACGTAATTGCCCAACGCTCCGTTTGGACGGCGTCCAGTGCGCAAATAACGAGATCCATAAACCACTACTTGCGGATCCTCAATCGCACATTGCAATAGTGCTCGAATGTCGTTCGGATCGTACTCGAGGTCAGCATCTTGAATGATGCTGAATTCGCGATCCACCTGTTGCAATCCAAGCCGAACGGCAGCTCCCTTGCCTCGGTTCTCGCTTAGGCTGGCTATTTCGAAACGCAGTTTGGTGCTCGCTCGAAGGCCATCGCTCTACTTGCTTGTGATTGCTCAATTACGCGATTACAATTGCACTAAAGAATTCCTAAATCTTGCGAAAATCGTCCCATGAGTTCCAACATTGCGATCGCCACAACCGTCGAAGACCGTCTGACTGAACTGGGTGGGATTTCTCCCTGTCGGCTTCGACTCAATCCGCCGCTCGGTTTAGCCACGCAAGCCGACTTAATCGCCGCAAATGAAATCGGGAGTAGCACTTGGGTGGAATTGGTAGACGGCTGTTTGGTGGAGAAGGCGATGGGATACGAATCATCTGTTGTTGCCGCAGCCATCGTCCGGATCCTTGGAACCTTTGTTTCAATACACCGATTGGGTTTGGTTTCCGGTGCTGATGGTTTCTTTCGACTTCTGGATTCGACTCGCGGACCAGATGTGGCCTTTGTTGCGCTGGATCGACTGCCCAAAGGGGTGTTTGCCAGTCCAATGTACCCTCAAATGGCACCGAACTTGGTCGTCGAAGTACTGAGTCCAGGCAACACAAAAGCGGAAATGGCAAGAAAACGACTGGAGTACTTTCATAGTGGCGTTCAAGTGGTTTGGATGGTCGATTGCGCTCATCGCTCTATCGCCGTCTACACTTCATCGACTCAAGTTCAGCTCGTCAGCGAGACAGACACAATTGAGGGAGGAATCGCGCTCCCTGGTTTCGAATCACCCGTTGCAGCGTTCTTTTCCGATCTGGATATCGTAGATTCTCCACAACACAGGGGTTCATGATGAACATGAGTGCATGGCACCTACCGAACCATCCTGCGTGCGTTTCGAATCAAGACGGATATTGAAACGCTTGATCACTGGCCGTCCTGCACTCTACATCACAGCCGGTACAAAGAACCAAACGAGGGTCAACACCACACAAATGGTATACGCCACAAACAAACTCGGGCGAAACACACGCAACGGTACGTAAGCGTCGCTTCGTTCGAATAGTTTACCTAAGACTCGCCAATAATACCCAGCAGCAATCACTGCATTGAAGGCCATCAACACGGCCATCGCAATCGACCAAGGGTCTTTGGTCCCAGCTGCGACGGTTCCCATGAAGACCAGAAACTTGGCCCAAAATCCTGCTGTCAGCGGCAGACCAATCAGGCTGATCAAACAGACCGTCATTCCGATGGATGCCGCCGGGCGGCGATAAAACATTCCAGATAAATCTCCGACCAATTGCGTCTTGCCTCCGGCGGCCTCTATCTCACCCAGGCAAGCAAAGAATCCCAGGGTCATCGCCGCGTATGCCGCAAGATAGGAAAACAACACATTCGGCTCCGCGTTTTGCCTAAGCAACGCTGTCAACGCCAGCAACAGATAGCCCGTGTGTGCCACGCTCGAATAGGCCAACAATCGTCTTAGACTGCTCTGAGCGGACGCCATGAAGTTACCGACCAACATCGTCAATGCCGCACTTACGAACAGTACCGGCACCACGACCTCAACCGCCTCTGTCCCTAAACCTGTCCCTAACACTCGAATCAAAGCGACAAAGCCCGCCACCTTGGGCAGGTAACTCATGATGCCGGCTAATGTCAAACTGGTTCCCTCGAAAACATCCGGCGCATAAAAATGAAATGGTACGGCGGTAATTCGAAATGCCAAGCCGCATATGACCAACACCACGGCAAACGATACCATTCGGCCACCCGACGCAAAGCTGCTTTGAATCTCCTGCAAGTTGGTCGTTCCAGCAAACCCATAAAGGTAGCTGACCCCCAGCAAGAAGAAACAGGATGCAAACGCGCTCAATAGAAAGTACTTAATGGTCGCTTCGGCGCCGGCATTGTCGCCCTTGGAAATTCCAAGCATGATGTACGTTGGAATACTGATTAGCTCAAGTCCCAGAAACAGAGATACCAAGTCATTGGACGCCCCCACCACAGGGATCGCTCCGATGATGATTAACAAGCAACCGTAGTACTCACCCAGATTGGCCTTCGGTGCAGTTGACCATGACATCAAAATCAGAATCAATCCACCCAAAAGTGCGAGCCGTTCCGACGCCAATGCGGTTTGGTCGAACCGAAACAATCCTGAACCAAGTTCGGCAGGTACAATTCGCAAGAGTTCCAATATTGCAGCGAACGCAAGAATGATCAGCGAAGTCACTGCGACGCCTGTCCGTTGCCCGTGTACGTCCCTGGCCGCCCCCGGTTTTAGGACCAACGATGCTGCCATCACTGCCGAACCACCTAGGATCAAAGTGATCGCAGGAGCCATAAGCGAGAGCGAGGATTTTATGTTTTCGAGTGTATCCACAGTAGTTTCAGACCCTTAATTGGTCGTTTGCGATATTGAGTTGCTAAGGATTGGATTGGGCCACTAGCTGGTCGATTTCTGAATGGACAGCCTTGGAACCCGGTTCCGAAATGCTGGAGATTCGAGCAATGTCCTTCTCGATTAATTGAATCGTGGCCTGCGGTTGGACCCCAATGAACAAACAGACTGCAGCCATGGCCACGAGGGACGAGAATTCTCGGAATTCGATATCGCCAGTCAGACCAACAGATACTTTGCTTTGACTCTTTCCATCGCTACCGAATAGGAGTCGCTGAACGATTCGCAAACCGTACCAAGCTCCCAAAACCGTTCCAAGAACCGCAACTCCAGTAAAAAGTCCAGAGACTCGAATCATGCCCGACATGGCAAGCACCTCGCCAACAAATCCATTCAGTCCAGGAAGTCCTGCACCTGCCAGAGTAAAGAACACCATCATCACTCCGAGTCTGGGGTAAATCGCCGCCAACCCGCAATCCTGCTGGTCCAAGGAAATAGTGCCGCGACGTTGCTCAAGCATGGCTAGCATCAGAAACATTCCACAGGTAATGATCCCATGATTGAACATTTGAATCGCAGCGCCGGTAAGACCTTCGGTATTCATCGACATGAGCCCCAGCGTGATGAACCCAACGTGGCTAAGCGAACTATAAGCCAGCACTCGCCTTAAATCGCTTTGAGACAAAGCAACCAGCGCACCATAAACAATAGCTAAAGCCCCGAGTCCACCAAACAGCATCTGAGCGTACGAACTCAAAGCAATAGGCGTCAACGGAATAACGATGCGAATGATTCCAAACACACCTAACTTCGCAACGACCGAGGCGATGAGCGCGGTCGTGTTCGGATGGGCTACAGCGTATGTGGTGGGCAACCAGGTGTGCAAAGGCAAGATGGCGAGCTTGATGCCAAAACCCAAAAGCAACAGCCAGACGATCCATTGCTCTTTCGATGCAATTAGACTTACTGCGTTAGCCGATTCGCCAACGGCCGAACCAATCGCCGTCTGTTGAGCTTGTAAAGCAATGGATGAAAGTTCCTGCAGTGAGACGGTCGAGGCTCGGTCGTGAGTAGCGGAGTTCAATGCCAATCCAATCAAACCCAACACCATCGGCACACTACCAACCAACGTGTACAGGAGGAACTTGCGGGATGCGTTTAGCGACTCGGCACGGTTCCCCCAGCCATTGATCAGCAAAACAAGCGGCAACAAAACCGCTTCGAAAAACAAATAAAAGGAAAGCAAATCCATCGACAAGAACACACCTAACAGCATGGACTGCGCAATGAGCATCAAAGCCAAATACTGGTGCAATCGTTCCTTGATCTGAATCGTTGCAAGACTCATCGTGACCAGCCCAACAATCCCCGTTAGCAGGACAAGCAATGCACCAATGCCGTCGGCGCCGAATTGCAATTGCCACCGAACGGGGTGCCCCGCCACCGACACCGGCAGATGAATTTGCAACCAACCGGGTTCATAGACCAACCGAGGCAAGATCGTTGAGTTACTCTGGGCATCGTTGGGCATGGTCGATGTGTAGACCTGACCAACCAATAAAAGGCTCAAAGCCAAAACAACTGCGGCAGCTACTACGGCTGTACCGACAAGTGCTTTGCCTTTGCTACCGGCAAGAAAGATCCCGAGCCCAACGACGAGGGGCACGAGGATTAATAGTGGGATGATCAACGTCATGGGTCTTGGGAAATTATCGAGTAGCGATCCAAACAGCGAGGGCAGCAATTCCAAACGCGGTCATGTAGGTGTAACCAGGTACACGGCCGTTTTGAACGCGTTGTCCAATCAAGCCAAATATTCTCGGTAGCGAAGCAACTCGCATCGCGAGCCCATCCACTACGGTTTCATCGAACCAACCCAAAAGACTGGCGAGCCATTCCATCGGTGCCACGATAACTACATTGTAAAGCCAATCGATGTACAACCGATTGCGACCGAAGTCCGCAAGAACAACCAATGGTCCTGTTGTCGCGGTACTTGGTCCAGCCTTGGAGAGGGCATAACCAATAGCGATCCCAACCGCCGCAAGCACAGCCGACGCGGCCATAACCCAAATTTCTTCATGGTGCTCCACATGACCGCTCCTAAGTTCCTGTGTTAGTTGCAGGTAATTCGAGATCCCATTGGTTGGCCCGAGTAGCATCCCGACCAAGATCGCGCCGACCGCCAATATGGCCATCGGTGCTAGCATGACGTTGGTCGCTTCATGCGCATGGTGCCCAGCTTCTTCGGGCAACCTTTCCGTACCCAAGAAGGTGCTAAAGTAGGCCCGCGACGTGTAAACGGCAGTCATGAGAGCTGTCGCGAAACCAACTCCCAGTAGAACCGTAAATTGTGTCCCATACTCTCCGTCCTTGCTCGCCTGCGCTAGAACGGACAAGATCCCGTCCTTGCTGAAGAAGCCCGCAAATGGTGGCAGTCCAGCCAGAGCTGCTGCACCGATCAAGAATAAAATGTTGGTCTTAGGAAGTACCTTGCGTAGGCCACCGAATCGACGCATGTCGATTACGTCCCCCATCGCATGCATCACGTTGCCGGCCGATAGAAATAGCAATGCCTTGAAGAACGCGTGCGTAACCAAGTGGAACATCGCAGCCACTACTGCAACAACCATCAATTCCTTGATCGCACCGGCACCCAATGCCATGAACAAATAGCCAAGTTGGCTGACCGTAGAATAAGCTAAGACACGTTTGAGGTCGGTTTGGAAAAGAGCCATCCAGGCCCCGATAAATGCAGTGATACCACCTAACCATGCGACCGTGCTAAGAACCGCGGGCGTCATCTCCAACAGAGGAGACAGGCGAGCCATCAAGTACACTCCGGCCGTAACCATCGTCGCCGCATGGATCAATGCCGAAACCGGGGTCGGCCCCTCCATCGCATCCGGCAACCACACGTGGAACGGAAACTGAGCCGATTTTCCTATCGCACCGATCATCAACATGAACCCAATCGCAGTCAGCATCTCAGGGAACTGAGCGGCAAGAAAAGGAACTGCATTGACGATATTATCAAAATTCAATCGAGCAAAGAAACTTGCTTCCGTACCCTCGACGTGACCAACGGCATAAGCGAGCAGCAGAATGCCCAAAAGAAAAGCGCAGTCAGCTACGCGATTGACGAGAAATGCTTTGGTTGCCGCACGCGCTGCACTAGGCTTGCGAAACCAAAACCCAATCAACAAATAAGAACATGTTCCTACTCCTTCCCAAAACGCATAAAGCATCAAGAGGTTATTGGAAAGAACCAGCATCGTCATGGAGAATACGAACCCGCAAAAGACAGCATAGTAGCGGGCGTACCCCGGGTCACCGTGCATGTAGTCGCGAGAGTAGATCGCAATCATGGCAGAGATGCACGTCACCACAGCCAACAAAGTCAAGCACAATGTGTCCACCTTGAGCGAGATGTCCAGCGTCAAACTACCGACGTTGAAATAGCGATAGCCGCTGAATACAGCCCCCTTTTCACCTTGCGCTCCGAACACGATCAAACAGACAGTAAACAAGGCTGCAAAAAGCAGGGAGATGATCGCTGGTAGATGAGCGATCTTGCGGTCCCCTCGAAACGCAAGCACCGCACACGCAATGCAACCTGCCAACGGGGCTAGCGGAACCATCCAGGCAAAAAGACTAAGCATGTGTTCCAGCCTCCAATGTATTCGCTTTCACACTCTCACCGTTTTCATTCGATTGTGCGTCGAAATTGGCAGAAATTGGACGGGTCATTGGATCCAAGCCTGCAGGCGTTAATTTCGGGAATTCCATTTCTGGTTCGTCTAACGCTTGTGGCTCATCAATCACCTTCGGGATCAGCGTTTCGCTAAGTTCGTCCCATGCTGCGATGTCCAACGTCGCTTTGCGGCGATACAACGAGACCACCAGAGCCAATGCAATCGCCGCTTCACAGGCGGCGATCGTCAACACCATAATGGCTAGGATCTGCCCTTGGTAGTTTTGGTGATGCCGCGAAAAAGCGATGAGGTTAACGCTTACGCCGGACAGCATCATTTCCAATGACAGAAACATTAAAATCAGCGACCGGCGGGTTAGAAATCCAACCATTCCGACCACGAAAAGGACGCCACCAAAGACAAGTAAATTTTGAGTGAGTATTTCGTTCACGATTGAGTCTCCGTGGATCGCTGTGCCAAAGCGATCGCTCCAATGGTTGCGACCAATAGGACTGTGCCCGCCAGTTCGACGGCTAAGAGGTAATCTGTGTACATGGATCTTCCTAGACCTGCGGTCAAATTGGGAACAAATCGCAGGGCCGGATCGATGGCATCCAATTTCCTAGCCGCTTCCTTGCCCACCTCGGAACTCAAGTTGTCCGGCAGATCGGCTGCGCTCATCGCTCGCGTTGGATCGACTCGTGGTGGCAGCATGGCTTTGTCGCCTGTGACGCACATCGTAATGGTCGCAAGAAGGATCGCACCGATGGTTGCCGCGACAAGCGGGTTGTTGAGTTGCACGTCGTAGGTTCGCAATTCCGTCTGTTGAGCAAACATGAGAACGAACAAAAAAATGATGATCGTTGCTCCCGCGTAGACGATCATCGTTGCCGCCGCGACGAATAATGCAGCCTGCATGAACAGTACACCGCAAACAGACAGGACTGCAGTCGCAAATCCAAGTGCGGCGTACACGGGTTCACGGGCCACCAAGAATCCGATACCGCCGCCAGTGGCCATTGCACAAAACAACACCAAAATACAAGACTCGAACGTACCAGGGGTGAAACCGATAGCTAGGCCGCCAGCCAATACCAGTGATACAACGCCCGCCACCAAAAACTCTCTTGATTTGACAATGCCATGCTGAATTAGCAGGTATCCAACCGCGCCAAGAACAATAGGAACCAACATGGACAAAGTCCATGCGCCAGCCGCGGCAGGCGAAAGGACCGGCTGTTGCGGGGTGTCAGGCACAGTTTGCGCAAGGAACTGCAAGTCAGCGAGTAAGGAGTTTAGTGCGTTCATAATGGTTCAAGAAATTTAGTGGACTAACCGTGACTTCCACGACCTGGAGGAGGCGGGCCCTGCGAAGCGGTCGAGGCTTCCACGGAAGCAGGTCCAAGAGCGCCGCGATTGGTTCGGATGGGATCTTTGCCAGTTTTGGATGTCTCGTCGTAAATCGAGAGGAGTTTTTCTTTGTCGAAAACCAACTCTTTCCGCGTGTAGCCGGTGAGGTCGTAGATACTGGTCAGTTCTATCGCATCGACCGGGCAGGCTTCTTCGCACATGCCGCAGTAGATACATCGAAGCTCATCGATGGTGAAGGTCTGCGGAAACTTGTCTCGATCCTTCCAATGCGGATCGTCCTTGGGCGCAGGAGCCGCGATGATTTCGATACAGTTCGCGGGACAAGCGGTTTGACACATGTAGCAGGCAACGCATTTGACCCGGCCTTCCTCATCGCGATTGAGTCGATGCACGCCACGGTAGTTGGGCGGGATATCAGGTTCGACCTCTGGATACTGACGCGTCGAGTTCTTGCCTGAAAACGCATGGCGAAGCGCTGTCGCAAGCCCCCCTGCGATTGCGGGCAAATACATCGCTTCCACCCAGCCAAGTTTTGGCTCCTTGCCCCACTTCACCGTTTTTGACTTCTTGGTTGTCATATCGCGCTCTCAGTCAGATTCACATTGGTCGCCGGCCGACCTTCGGAACGAGGTCTATTGATCGTCTTCTGCAAGTTGCGGGCGCTGATCATCGATCCCGCCACCAAGAACAAAGCAGTGAACGCTAAGTAGTGTTTCGGCAGCTCATACGTGAGCACGATGGCAACGCACAAAAAATTCAGCAGCCCTAATGGTATGAGACCTTTCCATGCCAAACCCATCAACTGGTCAAATCGAAATCGAGGAAGCGACCAGCGGAGCAGCATGATGAACGCGACGACCATCGAAACCTTCGATACTAACACAAAGGTCCTTAGCAACATCCCGCCCAAGCTTGCATCGACTGGACCAGTCAGGCCAGGGAAATGCCAGCCACCAAAAAACAAAAGCGCTGTTAGGAAACTCACCGTCACGACGTGCGTGTATTCTGCTAAGAAGAACAATACGAATTTGATCCCACCGTACTCGGTATGGAAGCCACCCACGAGCTCTTGCTCGCACTCGGCCAAGTCAAAAGGCAATCGATTCGTTTCAGCTAATGCGCTGGTAAAGAAAACCAACAGAGCCAGCGGTTGCCAAAAAATATTCCAGTTCCAAAACGCTCCACCTTGGGTCGCAACGATCTGTTCGATGTTTAGCGAACCGGCCGCTGCAATCACCCCGATGATCGAGAGCCCCAACGGAATTTCGTAGCTGATGAACTGAGCACATGAGCGAATCGCACCATATAACGAATACTTGTTGTTGGAGGCCCATCCGCCCAAAATGATGCCATAGGCTGACAGCGAACTGATCGCAATCATCATCATTATCCCAATGTCGATCCCAGGAGCTACGATGTAACGGAAGCCCTCCTTGTATTCAGTGGGAACCGGCCCAAAGGGCATAACAACCAACGCAAACATCGCAGTCATTAGACTAAAGGTGGGGGCGATGAAATACAGCAAGGTGTAAACATGGTCTGGAATGACTTGCTCCTTGAGAAAGAGCTTGATCGCGTCCGCGATGGCCTGAAAAATTCCAAATGGACCAACGCGATTCGGTCCAACGCGATCTTGCACGTAGGCCGCTAACTTGCGTTCGATGAAGGTCATGTACAGTCCAAGCACCGGCACAAAGGCGAGGATAACGCCGATGGCACCCAGGGTTGGCCAAAGTGTCGGCCAAGATTGCTTGAGGTATTCGAACATGGATCGGTTTTTGGGTTAGTGTTGTGTTAGGGTTTATGGGTTGCCAAAGAATCCAAAGTATTCTTTCGTCTCTATGAATAAACGGGCTCCCGAACTTGGGAAATTTTGACGCCGTATTCACCGAGATCGCCAACAGACAGTGCAGACAAAGTTGGAATCACCCTGCCGATTTCCTTGCGCAACGTCATCGCGTTATAGAGTCCTTTGCGTTCAGCCAACTCCATCAAGATTCGACCGTCGGTTCTTGCATCGCCGGGGCATCGAACTGCACCCGAGGCAGCCTGCGCAAGCCCGTTATGATTGACGTACGTCCCATCCCGTTCCGCAAACGTGCTGGAAGCAAGAACAATGTCCGCTCGTTCACTCAGAGGCGATGCGAATATGTCCTGCACGATCAACAACGATGGTTTTCCAACACCGCGATCGATGGCCTCTGTGACCCAACCAAGTTTGTAGCCCCCCACGAAATACCAAGCCGTGGCATCTGCCCTTGCAACCGCTTGTTCAAGTGTGTTGAGCTCGCCTTCGAAATGACGTAGGATTGCTTCCACACCCAACCGATTGGGGCTTTTTTCAGACCGAATCGTGAACTTGACTTTATCGGCGACTGGCGCCTCACCCTTGGGACCTTTTGGATACTTGTCATCACTACCGAGGACAGGAACCCGTCCGAGCACCAATCGTACTTTTTTGTCTAAGCTCTTGAGATAGCTTGCCAAAAGATACGCTTCCTCAACTGACATAAATGGCGAAAGAACTGCGACGAAACCACGCGCATCGGTTTTAATCGCTTCTTTGATTTTGGCACGAGTAACCGATAGAACATCCGTCCACGGATCCGCAAAATTCAAATCCCCGGAGCCATTCGATTTGGATGGCTTGTTTGTCGATGCCGCGGCTATTGCTAACGAGTCGGATAAATGCGGCTTTCGAAGACGCCGTTCATCGTAAATGTACTTGAATCCAAAGCGGCCCTCGTCGCACATGAAGTGGCCTTGCGCGAGAGGGTTGTCGCGAGGTCGGAGACGGTAAACTTTGTCTTCATTTTCGTCGACATGGATACTGCAACCGGTTGAGCAGCCGGTGCAAACGCTATTTGCACTTTTGAGCCACCACACGCGTTTCTTGTACATGAAATCCTTGCTGCACAACGCTCCGACTGGACACAAGTCCACCACGTTGCCAGCGAGTTTGTTATCGCATGGCATATCAGGAAACACGTCGATTTCCTCGTGGCTACCACGATTGGTCACTTGCAACTCGGCCGTACCACTGATCTCACGAGTGAATCGAACGCACCGCGTGCACATCACGCACCGATCCGTGAATAATGCGATCTGCTCCCCAATATGGTACTTGTCCATCCGTTGGATTTTGGGTTCATCCAATCGGCTTACCGGATTGCCATATTTGTAGGTGTAGTCTTGCAAATAGCATTCGCCGGCTTGATCGCAGATTGAGCAATCGAGCGGGTGGTTTAGCAAAAGCAATTCCAGCGTCATCTGCTGTGCCGTTTTGACCTTCGCCGAGTCCGTGCGAATGACCGTTCCGTCTTTGATCGGGGTCTGGCAGCCAGGCACCAGTTTGGGTCCCATGACCACACTGCCGTCGGGCTTCTTTTCACCGACTTCGACCAAGCACATGCGACAGGAGGCGACGACAGACAGGGCCTCATGCCAGCAGTAATGCGGAATTTCGACGCCGGCCTTACGAGCTGCGAGGATGCAATTGTCCTTAGCATCTGCATCGACTTCGATATCGTTAACGATTACCTTTGCCACTTGTGTCGTTTCCGGATGGGTGTTGAGAGTAGAACAATTGTCTCAATTGTTCCGTCCTGTATTCTCTTTGAGAGCAGTTGGGACAACTGCTCTACTGCTAATGTACGCTCGCTAAGGTTTTGCTTTCGCTCTTTCGACCACTCTTGATGTACTCTTCGAATTCGGGTCTAAATTTGTTGATCGCTGTCTTCATCGGCCATGCAGCTCCGTCTGCTAATCCGCATATTGTCGTGCCAGGAATGGTTCCGATCGAAGAAGAGATTTCAAGCAATACATCGATATCGCTCAGCTTGCCGCGACCTTCTCGTATGCGCTCTAGGATTTTGGTCGACCATGCGGTTCCCTCGCGACATGGTGTACACTGACCACAGGATTCATGGGCAAAGAACCGGCACGCGTTGTAGAGAACATCGATCATACTCGTGTGGTCGTCGATCACAATCACGGCCGCAGTCCCTAGACCCAGGCAACCAACGCGCCCAGGACCTGCAAAGTCGAGAGGCGTATCGAGTTCTTTTTCGCTCATGAACCCCATGCTGATGCCGCCCGGCACCACTGCCTTGGCCTTGCGGCCTTTCCATACGCCCCCTGCGTGCCTGTCGATCAAATCACGCGCCGAGATTCCCATCGGCAGCTCAACAAGACCAGGCTTATTAACGTGTCCGCTGATGCAATAAAGCTTGGGTCCATACGAACCGGCATCGCGAGGGTTGTTCGGGTCTTTGGGAATACCCATGGTCATGAACCATTCAGCACCCTTATTGAGAATATGTGGTATACAAGCCATCGTCTCAACGTTGTTCACGACCGTTGGCCGTCGGAAGGCGCCTTCAATGGCTGGGAACGGCGGCTTGATGCGCGGCCAAGCTCGCTTTCCCTCGAGGCTTTCAATGAGCCCTGTCTCTTCTCCGCAAATATAGGCACATGCACCTCGGTGCAAGTGTATATCCAGGTCGTAGCCCGAACCGAGAATGTTCTTACCAAGCAAATTGTTAGCGTACATCTCATCGATGGCATCTTTGAGCACTCGATAGCAACGACCGTATTCGTACCTCAGATAGAAGTAGGCAGTGGTGGTTCGAGTTGCAAAACTGCTGATTACAATTCCCTCGAGCACTTGATGCGGGTCTTCTTCGATCAACACGCGATTGTTGAACGTACCTGGCTCGCTTTCGTCACCGTTGATGCACAAGTAGATCGGACCGGTTGCGTCCTTCGGCAAAAAAGTCCACTTGAGGCCCGTTGGAAATCCTGCACCGCCGCGACCTCGCAACCCCGATGCCTTCACGACATCGATGACTTCCGTGTTCTTCATCGCTAGCGCTTTTGCCAACGCTTGATAGCCACCATCCGCCTTGTAGGTTGCCAGCTTATGGCTGTTTGCTTTGCCTTGTCGCGCCAACAAGATTGGCTTGAATTCTTCGTTGCTCATGCTCGACCTCGCACCTGTTTTTCGACTTCATCCGCAGTGACACACAAGCTCAGCTCATCATCGATCAACATGCATGGCGCTCCGTCGCAAGCACCGAGGCATTCGGCCAACTCTAAGGTGATTTCGCCATCTGCCGTCGTTTGGCCAGGCTGAATCCCCCATCGTTCGCACAATTCGGCCAGCAACTCTTCACCACCTCGCAACATGCATGGGAGCGACCGGCAAAT
>JANLUJ010001273.1:0-4959 GCA_031363425.1 Pirellula sp. | reverse complement strand
GCCAGACAATCCAGCTGTCCCAAACTGGAACGCCAATCACAAAGCCATGGTCTTCCATGACAGCCATTACTTCTTCAGTAATCAAGAACGCATCAATACCGTGCTTGTTTAAGAACTTTGGCTTCCCTGGCCCGTCGAAGTCAAACCGCACGCCCACATTGAATTGCTTTGGCTTTGGTTTCCAATCGGAATCGAATTGCTTTTGATTGGTGTCAATTTTGATATCCGAGTTGATTAGTAGTCCGGGACCTTGATCGATCATCGCCGAAATGTTGACGCGACTTGGATAGCCAAATATCTTAGCGCCTGTCTTTTCAGTCGCCACGAATTGCACGTCGGGGAACTGTGGCTGAAGCGACGGAATCTCGCTTGCCGTTTGAACCGCTATGATCTCGCCGTACTGCAACCAAGTCGCCATGCAGTATTGCTGACGCTCGATTCGCTTGGGACTGATCGACGTTATGAATTTCACAGATACACTTGTTCTCGTAACGACTTCGTAAAATCAGCACAGCGACCGCAATTTCTACGGCCAGTGTTGTCTCCATGAGAAATCGTGGAAAACTTAGCAATATGATGGACTGGCGAAGGATCCACAAAATACATTGCCAAGCCAAGACTGTTGATCGCCTTTCCGATTGCTGTATCTGAATTGGCGATTGTGCTTGGGTTCTTGCGGCGATTTTCCATTACGGATGGCGAGCCCGATTTCGGCCTAGCACCTGCCCAACCCTTGCACGTTGGTGTTTCGATTACTTTCTCCAATGCTTCACGGTCCCAAATCAGAGCACAAGCGCCCCAAAGGCTCTTGGTGTAAATCCGATTGACGCCAACCGGCTTGCCGTGGGAATAGTGTTTGGGAGTGTAGAGCGACACGAACGCTACTTTAGTAGGCCATGGAAATGCATCCACAAAAGTTTTACAATCTGGATGGAAGAGTGAATCGTCTTGGACCGTCATTATGTACTCGCTTGAGCTTTTTTCTAAACACCATCGACAGGCGCTCAGCCAGTTGTGCCAGATGCCCAATTTGACGGGATTCAAAATGGTTTGATAATCCGTTTGGGTCGATCCTGGCTCAGCGAATACTATTGGATTCCATCCACAGGCTTCAATTGATGCAAGACAATAGGCGAGAGTGCAGTCTTTTCGGGGTGCTGTCGTGACTGCGACCGTGATCGTTTTATTGCCGTGCGTATCACAAGGCGCACTGCGGGTTCGAAGAAGGGAATTTTTTGGATCTTGGCAGAGTGTCGCATCCATCTTAGAATCGTCTCGATCTTCTGTTCGCATTTATCTGGCCCCCAGGCGTTCATCTTCTGTATTCGAGTTTGGCACTTGCATTTTCTCTTCTCAGGGGAATGGAACCATGAAAGGAGTTTCTTGAGTTCGGTTCCTGGCCCTTCCTGGTTCGCGACGGTTCTTATGAATTGCATGAAGGGTCGCATTTCCGCGAGTAGTCTTGCGGCCAGTTCTGGATTAGTGTGCTGGATTTGAAAGCGTGCGATACCGAGAGTAAGTATGTTCCTTTGCTGAGGCTGTTCGCTCTCGGTGCAGTATTTACATGCATTCGAATCGGGTCGAACTGACTCGCCCGCAATCTCTGATGCAATGCTACAAATTCCATCGTGATAATGTTTGCACTTCATGCGCAGGTACTCGATACTAATACCCATTGAACGCCGTCTGAAACGTACTGGCATTCGCATTCGGTAAAGTCTGGATTAGTGCAAATCGCCAAAATTCCAACGCCTACCGGGGTGCCCGGTGAAAATACGGGGGTGGCAGCATTGCAACAATTACCCGGAGCGACCGAACTCGAACTGGAAGATGGAATGCTCGATGATGGAGCACTCGATGAGGGAATGCTGGACGATGGAATGCTGGATGACGGTTTGGAACTAGACGATGGGTTAGAGCTAGACGACGATGGATTCGAGCTGCTTGGCTTACTTGAGCTGGATGATGATGGCTTTGAGCTGTTTGACGAACTTGGATTCGAGCTAGAGGAAGAACTCGGTCTTGATGAGCTAGATGAACTTGTACTAGAGCAGCAGCATGGATGACCAGTCATGAACACGTTCCTCCCGAAGTCCAAGTACCAGCAATTGCATTGCAATCGGCTTGGGTCGTAATGGAACAAGCAGGATCCCCGTCCGGACCGTTGTAGGAACAGCTTCCAAGCGGAGAACTTGGTGTGACAGGATCTTGATCGCATGCGGCTTTCCATCGATCTGGAATTAAGACTCTAGCGGCTAAAGTTGATGAGGTGCTCGCATGATCAAAGTAAAACGTAAAATTGCATTCCAAGGCGAAGTACACAAGCGTCGCGATGCCGCCAGAGTTAAGCGAGTGAAGCTTGCGCAATCTGGTCGCACTCCAAGAATCTCCAAGCTTGTTGCATTGGCCAGTCGGATGCAATCGATGATTGAATCCGGCCAAGTAGAAACCTTCCAGCAGCTAGCAGAACTCGGCAGAATCAGTCAGCCAAGAATGACGCAGGTCATGAGCTTGCTGAACTTGGCGCCAGATATACTTGAGGAGCTGCTTTACTTGCCGGAAGTATTGCTCGGGAGATCGCCGATCCATGAGCGGTTGCTACGGCCGCTTACGACGGAGCTGAACTGGCGGGTGCAAAGGAGGATGTGGGCGAGGATTAAGAAAATAGTGGTGACCGCCACTTGCAAACCCAGGATTTCATAGTTGTCTTCAGACGCTGAATTGCGATTTTTTCTAGTACAATTTTGTAAAGCACAAGCTATTCTGGCTTGGTACCAGCAAGGATTTGCGTCGCTTCCCTTCGCAGCAGTTCCAGCGTTATTTTGTGGAGCTCAGACGGAGGGTAAGCGAGGTCCACAAGTTCTTGGTTCGATTGTTGCGTCGCTTTTTGTAACGAATCGTTGGCTTGCTCATGCTGCCCAAGCTCATGCTCAATCATTGCAAGAAAATAGTGATCATAGGCGATGCTATGTTTTTGATTTTCAGGCAACTCCATGGCCGCGATCTGTTGTTTTCGGGCTGATTGAAAATCGCCGCTCCGAAATAAAATTGCTGCCAATCGGCTCAAGTGAACCCGCGAATCCGGTTTCAACTCGACAGCCTGTTTCGCGAGGCTGATGGCGGCAGCATAGTTCTCAACCGCATTGCGACCAATGGCCGATGTCCATGCGACCCAACACGCAATCTCCGGATCCTTTGTGGATGAATGCTCAACGGTCAAGTTCTCGCATGTCTTCCTGTAGAGTTGTTGCTCCCCTAAGTGCAAAGCAAGAAGAGCAGACTTATGATGCAGTTCGTATGAAGTCGTTCCAGTTGTGATGGCCACATTCAAATCCGACTTTGCTTTAGCGTCGTCTCCGAAGCTGGCAAAGATGATTGCGCGATCAAGCAAGGAATTAACTGAGTTCTTGTTTAAGCGGACCATTTCATCTACGATGGACAGATATCGCGATCGAATGGCTTTATCCTGGCACTTATGAAATTCCATGCGATTCGCGTTCAGGTCATTTGTCTCTTTGGGGTCCATCCGAATGAATCGTTCGATTTCATCGAGCGCTGCGGAAAAGTGGCCCAATTGAAACTCTACAGCAGCCCGATCGCGGTAAGCCAGCGAGAATTCAGGAGCGATTTTTATAGCCTCGCTGAAGTCTTGCAAGGCTTCCTCGTAGCGAGCCATGCGATAGTAGGTGCGTCCTCGACGGAAATAGCATTTGCAATTGTATTGGTTAATTTTGATCGAATGGCTGTGAGCAACCAATGCCTCGTCGAAGCGGCCTAGTCGGCCTAACGCTTCTCCAAGCATCTCATAGCCAGGGCGGTATGGATACAGCTCGACCGATTTGCTCGCGTGGTGTTCCGCCTTGGCATTCTCGCCTTGACGTAGCTCCAAACCAGCCAAAGAGAAGTAGGCTTCGGAGGATGCCCGTGCATCAAAAGGATGCATTTTGAGGACTGCGTGCAGTTGTTCATTCGCTTCCGTAACCATTCCTAGATTTCCCAAATGGGACGCCTTGTGAATTCGATAGAACGGGTTATCCGGCTTTAGATCAACCGCTTTGCTGGCATACTCCAAAGCTTTTTTCAAGTCGTTCTTTGGCCTGTATTTTCCATCATTGAATATGCCCGACAATTTGTAGAATGCGTCGTCGTTTTTAGGATCAAGTTCAATTGCCTTGGTGTAGTCGGATATCGCTTTGTCCGCGTCCAAGAGCATATCGTGCGCGCTTCCGCGTTGGACGTAAGCCGCCGCGTTCGTCGGATCCAAAGCGATCAAGCGATCGCAAAATGCTAATGCGGCCGAAAACAACTCTTGCCGCATGGGCTGGAGTTCAGGAACCGTATTCAATTTGGACTTGCCAATCGTGTAGACCATCTGATCAATACTCTCGACTGCGATCGTTAACCCTCGGTTGGCCTTGTCCCGCTCCGCTTCTGCGATTTTTAGGTTGAGTTCCGCAGCAGTTTCGGCAGCCATTGCCCGATATGCTTGCCAGATGCTAACTGCTGTGCCAACTCCGAACGCCAGAAAGATTAGCCCAGCGGTGGTGAGCATGATACGATTGCGGCGAATGATTTTTCCGAGTTTGTATCTGGTTGATGGTGGGCAAGCGAGTACCGGTTCGTCATCCAAAAAACGCCGTACGTCTAATGCTAAACCACTCGCCGACTCGTAACGACGATTACGATCTTTCTCAATTGCCTTCATCGCGATCCAATCGAGTTCGCCTCGAATCGAACTTGCAAACGTACGATTGTCAATTCCTCGCCGAGTTGCGGCCGTCGATTTGATGGACTCGTCAAGGAAGGTAATACGCTGACTTGGTCGAGGGGGATCCTGCTCACGAATGATACGCCGCAGTTCGTCGTATCCAGATTTCAGTAATAGATCGCGGTCGAACGGCGTCTGGCCAGTCAAGAGTTCGTACAACAAGACACCGAGCGAATAGATATCGGTGCGCG
>JANLUJ010000284.1:0-2156 GCA_031363425.1 Pirellula sp. | reverse complement strand
AGATCGTGGCTGACGACAATGGCTTCATGTGGCAACAGCTTGAGAGTAGCAGTCGGCTGACCGGTAAGCCCCTCCAAAAGGAGTCTCTCTACGTCGCGAATATCGGCAGCTCGTTCGGAGAGGAACGTGCTCGTGGCTTTGCGAAAGGCTGAAGCATATTTGGTAAAGACCTCGCTGACAGCATATTCGGCCGAATAGGTCTTGGTGCGGATGAGGCTCTCGAGTTCCGACTGCAGATGAGGGTCATGCAGGATTTGCTGCTGGGCCGAAAAGATATTGCCGAGTCGCTCGCCGAGCTGCGCGGTCGCCGATTGTCGGCTTGATTCCAATTTATCGTAGGCTTGTTTTACTGCGTCGACGAGCCGCCCCCATTCGCGTTCGTCTTCTCCGACGGCGACCAAACAACGGTTAATTCGGTAGCCCTCGCGATCAAACACGAGTGCTCGTCCAATCGCGACACCGGGCGAAACCGCGATGCCTTGCAATTCCAGCATGCTGAAATGATCTATCTATTTTGTTGGTTGCTGGAAGCAACCGATTGTGCAATTCTATTCGCTCAAAAATCCACGAGATTATTGAGCCGCTAAGTCGATTGTTTGACGTTGAGTTCGTCAAACTGTTGATCGAACATCAATCGGATGACGCGAATCGCTTCATCCGCATCCGGTCCTTGAGCTCTAAGCACCAACTGGGATCCCTGAGTGGCACCAAGAGTTAAAAGGCTCAATATGCTACGGCAGTCGGCAATCTGTCCAGCCCGCTCCAGCTCAATCTGGCATTGAAAACCAGCTGCCGCACGAACCAGCTTGTCTGCAGGCCGCATATGCAATCCCTCTGGATTGTTAACGGTAACCGTGCAATGTTGAATGGCCGATGACATACGATTTGAAGCGATTCACTTGTTAGCTGCCAAACTGATTTCCGTCAGCTTCGTCTAGCAACTGGGAAATGTCTTCGATGGTTTTGGATTGACGCAACAAACGGCAAAACATGTCATCTCGCAATTGTCGCGAAATGTTTTCTAAAGCCCGCAAATGATCGCCAGGGCGGTCAGGCGGAGACACCAACAAAAAGAAAAGGGATGCAACTTGACCATCGAGCGACTCAAAGTCCAAACCGTTCTGGCTTACTCCGACGGTTCCGATGAGTTTTTCGACGCTCGCATGCTTGGTGTGAGGGACCGCGACTCCTCGGCCAATGCCGGTGCTGCCCAACTCCTCACGTTTCATTATAGCTTTGATGATGTCGGCTTGGTCTGCTGCCTTGATGTCGCCTGCTTTTACAAGCGATTGGACCAATTCTGTAATGACACCTTCTTTTGTCGTCGCAGTCAGTTCTGCGCAAATTGCTTTCCGGGATATGAATACGGAGAACTTCATTACTTAATGACCCTTGCAACTAACCGGCGATGTAGAATGGATAAAATGTTGGACAAAAAAACGGCAATTCGCAAAGCCTAGACTTCGTTATTGCCGGTGTGTTTTACAGGAGTAGCCTTGTGGTCGGTTACTTTTTCTTTGTGTTTTCGAATTTGCTGCTCCACTTTGCCAATCGTCAAGTCCAATGCTGCTAGGATCGAAGCGGCTTGGGCGGTGGCCACGAAATCGGGTGAATGTTCAGCGGAAACGTTGATTTCGACGGTGGGCTTGTCCAAATGTTCAAGATCTACGGTCACTTCGATCGCATTGATTCGATCAAACAATCGCCGTACTTTGCCAGCTTTTTCAATGATGATTGCTTGGTCTTCGGGCTTTAAGTGGCCATGGCGAGCTGAAACGTTGACTTGCACGGAGGATCTCCACAAGGAGGATGAGAAGTTAGAACGCGATCTACAAAACCTATCCGTTCCGGCGGAACTTGGAATGGTAGATCCTGCGGGATTGTAACTCTTTCCAGGAATGCCCACAAATCCTAGTTAGCGAGGATTAGGGCCATTCTTGATAAGTTTGGGCAAGCGGCGAACGAATATGCGGTCTGCGGCACTTCGGGAAGCTTTCGCCAGATTGACATTCCCTGCGCAGTCAGCGCTCGTCCAAACCGGGCCCACGCTGCGGGCCCCCAACGAGCTCGTCTCGTTGGAGCCAAAGCTTATAAGCTAGAGGCGCATACCACGGGAATGCCCGCCTTCCCTCCCAGTCCAACGCCACAGGCGTTGG
>JANLUJ010001178.1:0-1829 GCA_031363425.1 Pirellula sp. | reverse complement strand
CAGCTTCGATCTTGCGCCGGTTTAGTTCGTCGTATTTTGATTGCAACTGTTCGATAGACAGCTGTCCAGGTGGCAGGGTCGTCGCATTCGTCTTCTTGGTTGTCATAGTTTCTCGCTTAGTTGGTTTGATTCGGCAAGGACCACATCTGCAAGCTTTAAGATTTCGACAGCAACCTCAGATTCAAACTGGTTAACATTCTCTTTCAAAAACTGCATTAGTCCAGCTCCTGATTCGGTCTTTCTTGATTGGAGCATGGCAAGTCCTGTTACGAAACTGGATTGATTCGTTTCGGTCTCCTCGATGCCCAGCGACTCCAAATCATAGAAGACTTGTTCCGCATCTTGATGAGGTATTTTCACGTAGTGTAGCCATTGACCGTCGGAAGCGATATCCATTCGCAATGCGGCGGGCTCGTGGCCACGGATGGAATCGCCCCTCGATCGACGCACTATGTTGCCAGGGTTGACCCAGGTGGTTTGACCTCGCACGACTTCAACCGACGCTCGCCTGTGGATATGGCCATTGATTACATAGTCAATGCCAATGAGTTCATTCAAGTGCGTCACGACGGCTTCGTCAGGATTGGGAAAGGTCAAGTCATGATGGGTCAACCAAATCACCAAACCAGGATTGCAAACACCCTTCATCCAATCGCTTGTTTGTTGATCGGAGCGGTTGGTTGAATTGGCAAAGTACAATTGAATCCGTTCATGATCCATGTCCAAGCGATCGGGAATTGGATAACGATAGGGAGAGCCACCGATAACCACTATCCGATTTTCGAAGGAGGAGGCCCACAGATTCCGCTCATCCAGTAAGCGAATGGCGCCCGCCTTGACCAATAGAGTAAGACTGTCGTTTTCGTCCAAATGCGGATTCGCGCAATCGTGATTGCCAAAAATCGAGGGAATGCAACGGCCATCGAGGACGTCCAACATTCGCGACAAAAGCCAATTTGGATTGTCTCGCGGCTTGTCGAAGATGTCACCGAGGAATATCGGTTGTAGATTCTGCTGTTCACTGTATTCCATGCACCATTTTAATTTTGCCAAAACCGTCTCGGGATAGTTGTCGCGTCGGAAGCCTGGTGTGCGACCCTCGACATGCGGATCGCCTATGAACAACAGTCCAGAGAACCGCTTGACTTCAAAAAAAATGGAAACGTCATTGGGCTCAGGGTCACAAGTCATGGGTCTGCCCGTGCCTATGCATTTGTAAACGGATTGAGTCGGCTGATAGCTCAGCGCCGCAGGCACTGCAAGTGGGTTTCGTGCTCAACCACTGCTCGGCCTCGAACTCAAGCGCAGTTATGGACTGGTGGACACTTTCTAGCAGTGACCGATTCTTCGTAAATTGCTCTGTCGTTTTTTCCATTGCGAGTATCGCATCGGTTAGCAGCGAACTATCAGGAGCAGCTGAGACAGGTTGGAGCTTGGACAGGATGGCGAGGAATGCGTCTAGCTGCCTATTGTCGCTGAACACATTGTGCATATTTCGAATCATATCTCGGATTGCATCCTCAGGTACGAGGGTAGGAAATTCGGCCAAGTCCGAAGCGGCTTGTTTGATTTCAAACAGCCTTTGTATTTCAGTCTGCAGCTGCTTGATTGAGTCAACAGCCGATTGGAGATGGTCTGTTGGGGTGAATTGAGTTGGAGGAAATAGCGCCGCACTGGCGACCAGACTCTCACGCCAGAATTCGAATCTTTCGAAGGCTTTTCCTAGTTCAGTGGCTATCTTCGAAAGAGGTCGTTCATCGTCTATCGTCGGCGGGACATCAAGATGCGAAAGCATTTGCATCGTTTCTTCAAAACGATGATGATTTCGT
>JANLUJ010001173.1:0-5774 GCA_031363425.1 Pirellula sp. | reverse complement strand
CAACTTCCCAACTATGTTGCATTGGCCGAGTTTCTTGAGACCATCCGCAGGTGACATTCGCGCAGACGACCAATGCAATAAGTGCAGCTCTACATAGCATCCCGTTAGTCCTATCGGTTGCATTATCGAAATTGGGTTTCATGTTCTAGTCTGGGCGAGTCAATCGCCACGTCCTAACTGTGGGAGCGTCGCGATGTTGCTTCGAGGTAGGGTTCGGCCCGCGACAGACAATTTCAAGTGTTTCAGTCTCCAACTGACGAATCGGTTTTGAGATTGAAGATCTTTAGCTTGATGGTTCGTGACGTCAACGTGAAGTTCGAGCCAACCATCGCTTAAATCGTTGAGAACCTCGGCGTTTTCAATGGTACCTCGCCAGGGCAGTGACGGTTCGTTGAGGTTGACGATATCGATTCGCTGGCCACCCTTGGTCCAGTATAGTTGGGCACGGCGCTGAGGCGCTTTGATGTCCCACTCAATATCAATCTTGGAGGCAGCAAGCGGTACGACTTCGGGTGGCAACGAAAAGGCAACAATGGCTTGGGTATCAAGAGAAGACTCCTCGATCCATTTGGCTCGGCTAGCGTTGTACATGGAGTTCGAACTCGTTGCCGATTGCTCAATGCGAATCAGTGGATAAGGAATGAAAACGTCCGTGCCCACCTCGGGGGTCACAAGTTCGATGGGTAGCGAGACCAAGGCTGATCCGCTCCGAACTAAATCCACATCCCACGTGGCGCCTTGACCTTGAATTTCGGTCCATCCAAATAACGAACGGGAGGGAGGCTTCTGCGAGCTTCGTACATTGAATACGTCTTGATAAATGGCTGCGCGACGCAACTGCTCTTCGCTTAAAAAAGATTCGCCGGTCCAGCGATCTCCGCCAGCGGGCAACGATCCGTCGATTAGCCAACTCCTGTTTCCCTGCATTGCTTTGCCGATGCTCGGCGTACCTGGCGCGTATCCGACAATTGCATCTTCCAATGGAAATTTGAAATGGGATGGCAGTTCGACCGTTAGCCCCTGATTGCTCAACACCCCCCTCGCAGTAAAGTTTCCGCTGTCCAAAGCCATTTCCGTGCTGTATCGCCAAGTTCCAGTCGGCCAAGCGTCGTTGGATAGGCTCCACTTCTCGAAGTCCTCGGTAGTCAATGAACGAATACCGCTTTCAATCGTGGGAGAGGGCAGGGCAAATCCATCGGCATTGCCGTGCAGTTCCATCTTCCGACTGCTGCTGGTATATACCGCAGCCTTTTCATGTAGGATGCCACAACCCTGTGAACTATAGGTTAGGATTTGCAGCATGGAAACCATATCGGACATTTCGCGTCGTTGGACGACTGCCACAAGGATGAGCGGAACGGAAGCAATCAAAGCCAGGGTTGGGGCCAGTATTCCCATCCAACTCAACTCGCCTGCCAACCAACGCCACACGCCGATCAAGACTAAAACTGCACAAAAGGCAGCCAGGATCGTCGAGACCAAACTACGGGAAACGGTTGGGTTGCCTATGTGTGCCAACGGGTATTGCAGCTCGTCATCGACCAGCCGAGTATCGTGTTTGGGCTCATGAACCTTAAGCGCTAAGGGGTTCCCCCAAACCGGCAAACTGAATTTGGAAGAATGGTCCGAATCCATCGACGTTAGCGTATCCCGTGGAGTTAACCAAGCATGACTCTCCAATGCGGTCACAAACAATTCGCCCTTGCTGACAGGAAACGCGATGGCTGCCGGCCAACCGTCGACAGCATGTGTTACACGACCGCCATGTTGGACGACGCGTTTCAGTTTTACAGGTTTATCGGAATCGATGGTTCGATCTTTCGCGGAAAACTCAATGGAGCCTGGAATCATGATTTCAAAATGATTCGTTTCAACCACATCCACGGTTTGGCATTGCTGGTTCCTTTCCAGTAGCGGCTCAATGAGATTCGTATCGACTTTGTCGAGGATAACCCAAATGCGTCCTCCATGGTGCATGAATTGTTGCAATGCGCCGATCGATGAACTGTCCTTCAATACCTCTGGATTACCAATCACGATTACGTCGATGCCCTGCCAGTCCGAAAGGTGGATAGGTAGTGGCAATCCATCCAGGGTCACGCAGACTCTCGACAGGCCGGCATCAATACGGCTTGCGAGCACCAGTTCATAGGAAGAGTAGGTTGGGGTGCGAGGCCAACGCCAGAATAGTTGTTCAGGTGGATCGGCGTCCAGCGCAATTGCCGTCCAGGAAGAATCACTCACTAATTCCATGACAACGGATTGCGAGACCGGGGCGTCGCCGCGTGTCAACAACACTTCGCGTCCATTCTCGATGGCATTCAAAGTTACGACCGCTTCGATTTTTTTCTGCCGAATCGATGGCAGAACTCTCAGGTCCAGTGCGTAGATGTCCGATTTTCCGGGCAGAACCTCAATTTTTCGTCGATCTTCTTCGCCGGGTTGGCCTTTGATGCGGCCGACCAATTCTGCTGTTGCCAACTGCTGGCCACTGTTGCGGACCTGTACATTCAAAGCCAACATGTTGCCCGGTTGAGGTCGACTATGCTGTGCTCTTGAAAGACCCGCGATCTGAAGAGAATTGGCTACAGTACCGGCTGAGTTGCTCGGTTGTTGCGCCAAAAGCCGACTCTCGCAGAAGAACGCGATCGACAAAGTCCAAATTGCTATTCGTGCCAAATCGTGAGTGGGCATAATTGAATTTCAATGCGGGTTGAATGATTGGCATCGACAGTGGCTCCGAGATTAAAACCAATTGCGACACCAAAAGCAACTACCCACCCTCCATCATTGACAGGTGTCGAGCGAACGCCACTTGAGTCAGGAGTTCCAACGACCTTGTGTCGTTCGGTCAGAAGGATAAGTGGGATAGGCTTCCAGCCGGTCGGGAGTGGCATAAAGAGCTGGAAGCATATCCAAATTCATTGCAGCCTACTCTTATGGTAACCAGTGTCAGAATCCTTCGTAAGCGTTCGTTGACTCATGTGACGCAATCAAGTGCTGAATTGCGTCGTCATCGGTTTCGCATCGTCGCACCACAAACCGAGATATCTTCGACTGCAACTCGTCAAATCGCATTCTTTCACCGCGCACCCACGGATGCCTTCAATCGTTTGCCTGAGAATAGTCCGTTGCTTTGTTGTAGCCGCAGTCAGTGCAAGCCAAGTACTCATTTCGGTTTTGGTCGTAGACCAGCCGAGCTTGCTCGGACTTGCACTGCGGGCAACGAACTCTTCTTGTGGCGTGCCAGAGAAATAGGGCGAGCGGGATTACGACGACCGCATAGATAATTACAACCACGATACTCGAGACCACATTCATTCTGCAAGTAACAAACCCAACAGCGAGCTGTCGCTCTTTCATCAGTCCGGTTAAACTGTGTTCATTGTGTCCTAATGATGCGGGTAGGCCGCAGAAATTGGTCTCATGGGAGTCTTCAAGATGTCGCAATCCGTGTCGGATCGGAACGTGCTGTTTGGCCTGCTGGCCCTGCAGAATGGCTTCATTACCTGCGAACAATTTATTTCAGCGTTCAGTGTCTGGATACTAGACAAACAGCGGGCGCTAGAAGACATCTTCATCGAACAGAGGGCGTTATCCGCAGAGCGACTGGGGCAACTGCAACAGATCGTGGCTGTGCAAGCGGATATCCGCGGACCTTACTCAGTCCAGACCTTCGCATCGATCAGTTCCATCAATCAATTGCTGGCAAGTCTAAAAGACAATGAGCTGAAAGCCGTATTGCAAACAGCGACACAGGACTATTTCGGGCCTGCAGAACAACTCACTGCCAATGGACAAAGCCTACCGGCCGATTCGTTGGACATTCAACTCAAATCGATTTCCGCGGGATCGGGACTGCGTTATCATAGCCTACGGCCGCATGCAAAGGGGGGGCTTGGAGAGGTTTCGGTCGCGATGGATCTGGAACTGCATCGTGAGGTTGCTCTCAAAGAGATTCAAGCAGTTTTCGCCGATATTCCTGAGAGCCGAGAGCGGTTCGTTCTTGAAGCCGAAATCACCGGAGGACTAGAGCATCCCGGTATCGTGCCAGTCTACGGATTGGGAAAATACAGCGACGGCCGCCCGTTTTATGCTATGCGCTTCATCCGAGGCGACAGCTTGAAAGAAGCCATTGCGGAGTTTCATCGACGTGACAATCCCGATCGAAAAGACCCCAGCAAAATTCAGCTCGCCTTGCGTCAACTTTTGCGGCGGTTCATCGATGTATGTAATGCGATGGAATACGCTCACTGTCGCGGAGTACTACATCGGGACTTGAAACCTGGAAACATCATGCTGGGAAAATTCGGGGAGACGTTAGTCGTTGATTGGGGATTGGCAAAGCTAATCGGGAGGAAGGAGATTCAATCCGAGGAAGGACTGCTGTTTCCGCTGACGTCATTGAGAAGTTCCAGAGTGACCCAAGCTGGCAGTGCGTTTGGGACGCCTGCCTATATGAGTCCTGAGCAGGCGACTGGAAAACTCGAAGAACTTGGCCCGGCCACCGACATCTACAGCCTGGGAGCCACTTTGTATCATCTGTTAACCGGCAAACCACCATTCGACGGAACCTTAGAACAGGTTTTAATTCAAGTTCGACTGGGGCAAGTCCAATCGTTACGGAAACAACACAGTGCGGTTCCTCACGCTTTGGAGGCAATCTGCCTGAAGGCGATGGCATTGAGGCCGGAAGATCGGTACTTAAGCGCGAAGACGCTGATGGATGACTTGGAACACTGGTTAGCGGACGAATCGATTGCCGCCGCTCCCGATACGCTCAGTGGGCGCCTCTACCGCTGGGGACGCAAGAACCGGGCTATTGTTCAGATCGGAAGTCTTTCGCTGATCGTCGTGGCAACGGTGGCCACGTTCGCCGCGTTCTCGATCAACAATCAAAAGTCGATCATTACCCGACAAGCACTTGCCGCCACGATTTTGGCTAATGAGAAATCGATATTGGCGGACGAGAAATCTACACTTGCTGAAACGAGCCTGCGGCTTGCGGAGTCCGAGTCCAGGCAGAAGGTTATTGCTGAGCAAGAGCGATCTGCCGCCGAACGACAATTCGCATCCGCGACTTTGACGCTTGCTCAGAATGCTTGGGAAACTCACGACTATTCGCGATACCGCCAATTGCTCGAACGGCTGGCGCCTGGGCAAGTGATCGCACGAGACCGGCGTGGTTTTGAGTGGCACCTACTTCGGCGTATGGCCGAACATCAGCAAGCCTCGTTGATCGGTCATCAAGGTGCGATTCTCAAACTAGTACCTCGGGCCAACGGAGATTTACTGAGCGTTGGACAGGACGGGGTGATTAGGCATTGGCCACAGGATAGTTCGGAAGGATCGCAAGTGGTGTGGAACGCGGGAGTGCCGTTCAGTCACTGCGCTGCGACTCGCGATGGTCAAGTACTGGCCGTGGCGTCACAGGAAACAAAGGTAATTGATGGTAAGTCGATCATTTGCGGCAGGGTACGTGTCTTGAGTGCTGCCGAGCTCAAGGTCTTTTTCGAGGCCGAAATCTCGGACTCAGACATTTCCTCGATTGCGCTATCAGAGAACGCGGAACGACTGGCCATCAAGCCTGCCGTATCCTTCGCAAAACTGAGCAAGCCGGGTGAAATTCGACTTTGGAATTTGACCGCGCGCATGACGGAGCCGACGATTATAACAACACCGCTGAATTCAGGAGCTCAATTGACATTCTCCTCGAACGGCGACTTGCTGATTGTCGCAGGCAATGAAATCCTTGTTGAAAATGGAAAGACGAA
>JANLUJ010001167.1:0-4002 GCA_031363425.1 Pirellula sp. | reverse complement strand
CGCGCTTTGGAAAAACCCATCGAAAGCTGAATATGAAACTTACCTTAGGAAAATTAGCTGGCATCACGGTAATTCTTGGGCTGGTAATTGGGGGGGCATTCTTTGCACTTCGTAAAACACCTCGAAGCGGTGCTGGCCGGTCGACGGCGCACTCGCAACGTCCAGATATTCAAACTGCCGAAATTCCATTGGTCTCACCAGAAAATTCTACGGACGTCAAACCTGACATTACTACAACGAAACTAGTGACCTCTACCAGCACGATAGAGCCGCCAATCCATCCTGAATCGTCGAACGATTGGTCGCGGTTCCGTGGTCCCAATGGGACTGGAATCAGTATGGATGCTGCCATACCAATCGAATGGAGTGATACGAAAAATCTTCGATGGAAGACCAAACTCCCCGGACCAGGGTCGTCTAGCCCTGTACTGACAGACACGCACGTTTTTTTGACGACGTACACCGGCTATGGCGACGAAGACCGGTCCAATGGGCTAATGAATCAACTCAAACGACAAGTCCATTGCATTGATCGAAAGGACGGTGGGATCGCGTGGTCCAAAAACGTCGACGCGTTGCTGCCTGAGGATCCATACCAAGGTATGGGTATTCCCGAGCATGGCTATTCTACCAATTCACCTGTGACTGATGGCAAGTCGGTATATGTCTTCCTTGGCAAGACAGGCGTCTTTGCTTTCGATATGGCCGGCAATGAACTGTGGAGGGTTTCCGTAGGTACCGAGTCTGGAAATCGCGGATGGGGAACGGCCGCAAGCTTGACACTTTATAAAGATATTCTCATCGTCAACGCGTCGGAGGAAAGCCAAACTATTTTTGGCATCAACAAGAATACCGGGGAGGTAATCTGGAAAGCACCTGGGGCCATCTTGGAACTTGCGTATGGCACTCCAATCATCGCTCAAGTCAATGATGATCGGGATGACTTAGTGATTGCGGTTCCAAGCGAGGTATGGGGTCTCAATCCAAATACAGGCAAGTTGGTATGGTACGTAGAAACCAAATTGACGGGCAATCTTTCCCCAAGCGTCATTCTGGACGGAGAAACCATCTATGTGTTTGGCGGCTATCGATCGTCTGGAAGTCTAGCCATTAAGTTAGGTGGCAAAGGCGATGTCACCAAATCCAACACACTGTGGAGCAGTCGAAACTCATCGTACGTTGTGACCCCCGTTTTGCATGAAGAGCATCTTTATTGGATAGACGACCAAGGGATGTACTTTTGTGTGTCCGCAAAAACGGGTGAAACAGTTGACAAGCAACGGGTATCAAGCATCAAATCTGGTGGCCGGCCGGTCTACGCATCTCCGATTGCGATCAACGGCAAGCTTTTTTTTCAGACTCGTAACAGCGGTTTGTTCGTGCTGGATGGTACACCCAAGATGACCATCTTGAAACAGAACCGGTTCGAAACCGACAACAGCGTCTTCAATGCGACCCCGGCAGTCAGCAACGGCCAATTGTTTCTGCGGTCCTACTCGCATTTGTACTGCGTCATGTCAGATAAATCGAACTGACTTCGTAGCATGGCCGTTTCTGCGTTGTTGGCATCGGGCCATGCTTTTCGGCGTCATCATCTATTGATCGATCTGCGTTAACTTTACAGTAATCGTCTCTTTTCGCTTTTTGGCCAAAAACGCCATGATCACTTCTTGTTCATCTGCGGCTTGCAACTTAGCCCGTTGGCGTTTGGAGTTGACTGGTTTGGGCTTACGCTACCGAACACCAGGTAAAAGACCACCGGAAAGCTGGCTTTCCGAACTGAGTATAGAAGCGTCGCCATGGCCAATCGGCTCGAGACCCATCATCTGTTCTTTAGTAAACGTCATAACCGCATACACTCGGTACAAGAAAGGTACCATCAGAAGCACCAAGCAAGTCGAAGCAAGAAGCCCGAAAGCTAGACTTGTGGCCATTGGAATTAGGGCTTGCGCTTGAAGCGATTTCTCAGACAACATCGGCAGCAACCCGGCTATCGTAGTCACACTTGTCAAAAACACGGCTCGCAATCGTCTTGATCCGGCTGTCATCAATGCTACGTTTACCGGCATGCCGCCGCGAATGCATTGATTGATGAAGTCCACTAACACGATGGAATCGTTGACCACCACCCCAGCTAAGGTGACCATTCCAAACATGCTGAAAAGCGTAAGTGGCAATCCCATGAACGCATGACCAAAAATCGCGCCGACCATTCCAAACGGAACAATCGCCAAGATAATAAGCGGTTGCAAATAAGATGAAAATTCGAACACCAACAAGAGGTACATCGCCAACATCGCGATGGAAAAGCCAATGACAAGACTCGAAAAAGATTCGGCCGTTTCCTGTTGCTGTCCCTCCCAGCGGAAGCGCAACGACGGATACTTTTCTAGAAGCGCAGGTACCAACGTCTCTTTTAGCTTGCTTGCGACCAGTGCTGCGTTCCCTTGCGCGGTGTCGATTTCTGCACTAACGGTTATCGATCGCATCTGATCGAGCCGGTTGATTTCTGAATAACCGCGCGGAGTGGCTATTTCGGCCAGTTCCGTAATGGGATACTCCACGTTGTTGGGACCGCGGACTTTGAGATCCTTGAACTCGGCGAGCGAACGTCGCTGGTCCATTGGATACCGCACCATGAGCTTGACCTCGTGCCGTCCTCGCTGCAATCGCATAACCTCTGCGCCGTAGTATGCGTTGCGAACCGATTCCGATAGATCGGCCACTGTGATGCCTAGCGACTTGGCTCGCTCTTTGATGCTAAATTGAAACTCGATTTTACCAGGGGCCGAATCGTCTCGCACATCGTAAACGCCTGCGAATTTGGCGAGCGCTTCCTTGGCTGCTTCGACACCGGCTTCAAGTGCGACAACGTCTTGCCTGGGTGCCAAAATCTTAAACTCCAGTGCTCGACCGCCTGGGCCCATATTGGCTGCTTGAAAGGTTACGCGCTCGGCACCTGGAAAGATGCCTGCCTCTTCTCGCCAAAGATTCAGCAATTCATCGCTGGTCACATTGCGAACCGTTGCTTCATGGATTTCCACCTGCACTTGACCGACATGGGATCCGGTAATACGGTCTCCTCCCGCCGGGTCTCCTTGTGCGGCGGACCCTATTTGCAAAAAGGTCAAGACAACTGGCCCGTTTGGAGCGGTTGGATCCGTTGACTTGGGAGTTTTGTTGGTGCCTTCACTGGCTTCTTTTTCGGCTATTCTTTCGCTAACTCGACGAATTGCTGACTCCATTCGCCGAGTTGCTTCACTTGTCACAGCGACGGGTGTACCGTCGGGATAGACAACCTGCCCGATAATAGTCTTGCCATCTAAATTCGGAAAGAACTCAAAGGGTACTATCCCAGAACGCACCATCCCCAATGCGGTCATGACTACGAGCAAGCCTGCTGCGACAGGCAACGCAGGATACTTAAGCGACAAGCCCAGAATCGGTCCATAAAAATGCTCGCCGAACCAATCAAGCCCTGCATTGCAAGGTTTTCCAATCCACTCGAAGACCAGTTCAATCGGTTTTAAAGATTGGGATAATCGATATCTCATCCATTGAAAAAAGGTCTTCGGTTGCTGGTCATCGTGAGACAAATGCCCTGGAAGTGCGACGGAGGATTCGACCAATGAGACCAACAGCATCGCAATAATGGCTGCGGGCATGACGGCGATGAATTTGCCCATCACCCCCGAAACATAAAACAGAGGGATAAATGCGATAATCGTGGTGGCAACGCTCGAAAAGACACTTGGCAATACTTCCGTTGCACCATCGATTGCGGCCTGCAAGTTAGTCTTCCCTTTCTTGCGATGCTCAAAAATATTCTCACCGATTACGATTCCGTCATCGACTACGATGCCGACCGCCATCAAAAACGCAAACATGGTTAGCATATTTAGCGTCTCACCTGAGTACAGCAAGTAGATACCGGCACCTGTCAAGCTGATTGGAATACCCATTGCAACCCAAAAGGCCAAACGTAAATTCAAGAAGATCGCG
>JANLUJ010001166.1:0-9906 GCA_031363425.1 Pirellula sp. | reverse complement strand
CGGAAAGGCGTCGATCCAGCTTTCCTCTAGCCGCTCCGTTGCATACAACGGTATCAAACTAACAAGTTAGCGAAAGCGCAATCGACGACAACTGCCATCGGGATAGCTCAGCACATCATAAAACAACGCGTCGCTTTCACTCCACAAGCTGAAGTCCTCGCCTCCCATATGCTTGAGCGAATGTCCCACCACCATGTAATGCTCAAAAAATTTCGTGGCCAAGCCAACATAGGTCGGATTCGTCTTGGCCAACTCAAGGGCAATGCGCATCATGTTCAAGCAATACATGCCTACCCAGCCCGTTGCGTCCGCTTGTTTAAGCGTTGCCCCGTCGGTTCGCTGACGTAAGGTCCCCAGCGGCGCCAGCTGTGATGATTTGCAGCATCTTCCTGCAGCCGTTGATATTCAAGAGACTTTTGGGTCAAGATGGACTCATTATGTTGTGAAAGGGCGTGGAAAAGCTATCTGAATCGTTGACAAAAGTGGATTTTCTTGTGCTTCTTAACTATGATCCATTCTCCTTGAAACGGAACAACTTATTGCACATCGGTAGTACGCCCACCATGATAATTCGATCCAACCGGAATAACCGATCCCGACGTAGGCTGGTTGTAGAAAAGCTAGAGAACCGTTCGCTTATGGCTGGGATCCCTGGCTATCACAATACAAGCATGCCCCTGGATGTGGACAACGATCTTCAAGTCACTCCGTTGGATGCCCTGGTGGTGATTAATCAGATCAATAGCGGCAATGGAAGCGAGGGGGAAGACGCAGCGAACAAACCGTTAACGTTTTGCGACGTCGACGCAGATGGGACTGTTTCGCCACTCGACGTTTTGGCGGTGGTCAATCAACTCAATGTAAACTTCACAGTCCAGATTCCGGTCACCCCGACGCCTGAACCAACACCAACCCCATTTATCTCCGGCCCAATCATAACAGAGAATGATGTAAAATGCCTGCTGCAACGGGCTTCGATGGCGACCGCGAGCAATGACGCCATCATCGCCATCGTGGACAGGTCTGGACGCATCCTTGGTGTTCGTACTGAATCGGATGTGGATGCAATGTACATCGGTCGAGAATCGGATTTGGTGTTTGCCATCGATGGTGCAGTCGCCAAGGCCAGAACAGCTGCGTTCTTTTCGAATGAAGAAGCACCTCTAACTTCACGAACCATTCGCTTCATCAGCCAATCAACCATCACGCAGCGAGAGGTGGAGTCGAATCCAAACATAGCAGATTCCGAATCGACATTGCGAGGACCCGGTTTCGTTGCTCCAATTGGTACGGGGGCTCATTTCCCACCAGTGGTGGCCAATACGCCGCCCGTGGATTTGTTCGCCATAGAACACCAAAGCCGCGATAGTGCTTTACATGCAGGACTTGATGGCATAAAGGGAACCGAAGTCGACAAAGATGCCAAAATAGTTGCGGAGCCAACACTTTCTTGGCGATTCGATGCGAATCCAGCTTACATTCCGGACAGTGCCAAGTCCTTTTTGAAGACTTTTCCTGAGTCGTATGGGTTTCAGACCGGCCGACTTATCAATTCTCAAGGCCGCGGTATTGCAACGTTACCTGGTGGGATGCCGCTCTACAAAGAGCGGAGCGATGGATCCTTAGCGCTCGTGGGTGGCGTTGGTGTTTTCTTTCCAGGCCCAAATGGATATGCATCGTATGAACAAAACTTCGTCCCTGCTTCGAAACGCGGAAACGCAGGCCCACAATCCAACAGCGACCGGCTGAATGCACCGAAAGTTCTTGAGTCTGAATTCATCGCGTACTTTGCGGCCGGAGGATCCGTTGTTGGTCCAAATGCAACTCCGGTTACGGAGTTCGAGGGCTGGGCGCCCCAATGCGGTTTTGGGATGCCAAGTGGACGAATCGACCTCGTTGGAATCACTCTAGAGATTTTTGGTCCAACTCCAACGCGTGATAATGCGGTAATTGGAGCGCAGCGTTTGCTGCAAGTGGGCCGAGCCAACCAGGGTGGTCACGGACCGAACACAGGTACGGATCAACCGATCGACGCGGGTGGAATGATGACTCAATCAGGCTACAGCGTGCCTGAAGGCTGGTTGATCGAGCCCCATGATTCCACCGTTGATCCGCAATTCACCAAAGCTGAAGTCGAGCGCATCATCAACAATGGAATCGCAGAAGCGGATCTTACTCGGGCGGCGATTCGGCTCGATGTCAACAACGGCTTCCGCCCCGGTGCTCGCACCAAAATGGTCCTTGCCGTTTCCGATTCTGCTGGTGAGGTGCTAGGACTCTATCGCATGCACGATGCAACGATATTTTCGATCGACGTAGCCGTTGCCAAGTCGAGAAACACAGCTTACTATGCAAGTAATGCGTTGCAAAAAGGCGACTATATCGATTTCAACAACGACAATATTCCTGATGTTCCGTTCGGAACAGCCTTAACAAACCGAACTTTCCGATTCTTAGCATTGCCTCGATATCCATCGGGTTCGCCCGATGGAACACCACCTGGTGATTTCAGCATACTAACGATGCCAGGGATTAATCCGCTAACGGGCGAAAATAGAGGTGCCGCAATGCCTGCCTCGGTTTATGCATCGACGTCAGCAACAGTTCTGTCCTTCGACTCATTCAATGCATCGCGAAACTTCCGAGACACGCGAAACATCAAGCGACAAAACGGCATTGTATTCTTTCCTGGAAGCTCAGCGCTCTACGATTCCAAATCGGGCACCAAGCAACTAGTTGGCGGCCTAGGCATTAGCGGTGACGGTGTCGATCAAGATGACGTGGTAACCGTGGCAGCGCAACAGGGGTTCGAAGCGCCGGATGCGCTTCGAGCAGATCAATACATGGTCGCAGGTGTTCGGCTGCCGTACCAAAACTTCAACCGCAACCCCCGCGGTTGATCATTGTTGTGGTATTCATTTTGGCAGGATGCTAGCCACAGCTTGAGCCGCGGGCGCTAGCCGCGCTAACCGTATGTAACAGGGAAACCGTAACGCGGCTAGCGCCTGCGGCTCAGTAAAGACGACGATCGCGACGCCATCATAGCTGTGGCAGCGCAACAAAGTGATCGATACATGGTCGCAGGTGAACGGCTCCCGTGCCAAAACTTCAACCGCAACCCAAGAGGTTGATTGTTGATGCCGCCGGAGCTTTCGCCGAAAAAGTAAGCGAGGGATCAGGAAAACTGTTAACATTCTCTCATTGAAAACGCATCTGCGTTTATTCACACACTTGAATTCAGGATCGATTTTGATGGTTCTAAGTGCACTGTCGGGAAACGAGATATTTTGCTTAGCTCAAAAAGGTTGGACGACAGGCAACATTGTATTAGGAAGTAGTGTTCATTCATTGGGAGTAGTCAAGAACTTCGGTGCGGGGATGCGCTCATTTATTGGTGGGGAGGTGGAATCAGTAACGGACCTGATCTCTGAAGGGCGAAAGTCTGCTCTTCGAAGACTCGAAATCGAAGCCAAAAGGCAGGGCGTAAATGGAATAACTGGAGTGACTTCAGATCTGCGAAAACTAAATAGCTCTCTCTATGAGTTCTTGACTATTGGGTCAGCAATTCAGGGAAAAGACTTCGATGGTGACTTCTTTTCAACCGCATGCTCGGGACAGGACTTATACTGCCATCTCGATGCAGGTTACGCGCCACGAAGCTTTGTCATGGGCAATATTGCCTATGCGATTGGCGCACGACGTTTTTTTGCTAGTCGCATGCAAAGGACATTGGGAGGAGAAATCAAGGAACTGACTGAAACCGTGAATCGCATTCGGCACTTGGCTCTATACCGTTTGGAAAAGGAGGCCATGGAAAGCGGAGCGAATGCTATCGTAGATGTAAGTACGTTCCTACTACCCTTCGGCCTAGGGATGAGACAAATGTTGATGATCGGATCAGCATCTTTCAACGCTTACATAGTAACCGGCGAGCGTCCTGTGACGTCAAACTTGAGCGGCGAAGAGCTTTGGAACCTTTCAAGTATGGGTTTCCAACCGGTTCGCTTGTTGTTTGCAACTTCCATCGTCGCCCTTGGTATAGCAGGCGGCCTCAGGACATTTTTCAACTCACTGCGAGCCGGCGAGGTGCAAGGTATTTCAAGACTCGTTTATGATGCTCGGCAGCGGTGCCTCAGTCGAATACAAGAGGAAGCAGATAGTCTTGGAACAGACGGTGTGATTGGCATAAAACTGTTCGTTCATGAACACGGAGGTGGACTTGCTGAGGTAATTGCAATCGGTACGGCGATTCGACGCAATGAGAATTGCAAAGTACAAAGCCGGGTTCTACTGCCTCAGGCTATTATTCGCGATCGCCCCACATTTTTTGACACAGTGCAGGGCAAAGAACAACACCTTTTACGCAAGTACAGTTAGCATTGCGTTTTAGACATTCATCGGAAAAACAGGATAAGCCTCCATGCAATGGCTAGCAATGTCAATAGTATGGTTGACGATATCAGCACTGTTAGCCACGGGAGTTTTTGCATTCCAGACGGATACATTTCGGATTGCAAGTCAATTCTTTCAACCGAAACGGCCTGTGGATCGACCTGATTTTCGATGACAGCGAAGATGGGTACCACGCTCTTAGATAGAATCGCCTCAGGAGCATCATTATCCATTTGGTCGATTACTTCATTGCTCACAGTTACGCTAGAGTAGTTCACAAGAGCGTCTCCAAACTCCTTCATTGATCGAAATCTTTTAACTGGCGATTTGTTGATTGCCTTGAAGCAGATCGAATCTAACGATGCTGGGATACTTGGACGGATAGAACTTGGCTTTAAAGGTGTATCGCTGATAATCTGTGCAATGACGGCTATGAAATCACCCTTGAAAGGCAGTTGTCCTGTAAGCAATTGATAAAGAATCACACCTAGTTCGTAGATGTCCGTTTCGGGTCCAATCTCGTCAGGAGTTCCTCGCACTTGTTCAGGAGCCATGTAGGCGGGCGTGCCCATTACTGCGCCCGTCTGCGTGAGTTTCGTGTCAAGACCCTCTCGGCGAGCAAGACCGAAGTCCATAATAACTGGTTCCTGACGCTCGTTCATCATCACTTTCGATGGCTTGAGATCCCGATGAATGATGCCAGCCTTGTGAGCCTCGTCAAGTGCTTGGCTTAGCGTAACAACAATTTTCACTGCTTCTTTGATCGGCAGTCCATCTTCGGGAATGCACTCATTGAGTGGCTGCCCTTGGACGAAAGCCATCGACAAATAGTAAGTGCCGTCAATCTCTCCAACATCGTGTACAGGGCAAATGTTTGGATGATTGAGTGTCGCCGCTGCCTTAGCTTCACGAAAGAATCGCTCAAGAACCTCGGGACTATCCGCGCTAAAATGAGGTGTCTTAAGCGCAACCCTCCTTTCGAGTTGCGTGTCTTTGGCTAGAAACACAGACCCCATACCGCCAGAACCAAGGATGTCTTCGACATAGTACCGACCAAAATAGCTACCAACTTTCAGGCCGTCTGACCTGATCGAGAAAGCAAGAGGCTCGCTGGGTTGAATCGTTTCATATTCATACGCTGCCGAAGCGTCAGTATCGAAGTTCAGTGGAGAATTACTTGCAGCTAGACTATCTCCTGCTTTCGACACATCAATCCATTTTCCGGACGCGGGATTCATTTTTCGGTCAGGATGCGAATGAGAATGCATAAGCGAAAGATCTCTCGAATTATGTCGTACGGAGTAATTTCTTGACGTGCTGCAAATTCGATCTCGATTGTAATGTGGCGATGGGAACGGCGACATGCTGTGCAAGGTCGCAGTTCAAAAATCTGGTCGATTCGAGCCATTTGATGTTTAACTTGGTTTCCGATAGTTATTGCTTCGGCGAACTTTTTGGCGCTGTGGAATCGAACTAAGATGTTCAACGCCCGTCGCTCACTTAAAAGCGAGCTAGCTCAGCTCGACATTGTTCGATCAGACTCTGCGCCTCAATTCCTTCAGCTACCGTCAATGCTTCGGCAAATAGTGCTTTCGCTTCCACAAGTTCTCCTCGATTGCGAATGTGCAGTGCGAGTTGGATTAAGCCTTCAACAAAAGCTGGATGCCAGTGAAATTGGGATTTTCTTGCAAGGTCAAGAGTAACTCGTATCATGGCTTCGCCTTCCTTTTCATTTCCTGCCTTCCTTAGCGTTCCCGCCAACTCGCCCAACCCCAAGAGGTAAAAAGGGTGTGATTCTCCAAGTAGTGACTTAAGTCTCGAAAGAATGTTTCGTCGCATCTTGATCCCCGTTTCGTAGCCTCCTGTCTTTTCGAACGCGCCCGCGATAAGAATGTCTCTAACGAGGAAGCTTAATTCGCCCTCAATCGATTCCGTCAACGCAGGATACTCCTCGATTGCGCGCTGTGGATCATTTGCGTAAACAACCGCGCCTAACGCAATTTGGGCGACGCCTACATCACGATGTTTCTTTCCGAGCTTGCTCTCACGTATCCGTACTACATCCTGAATTAGCCTTTCCGCCTCGAGCAACCGCTCTTTAGGAATTGGAGTATTGACGCGGTACGCGATTGACATGGCCAAAACGAGCGAAGTAGAAGCTATTCTCAAATCGTCATCTTTGAGTAAACTGCGCTGAAGATCAAGCGATTGTCTACAGTAGCTTTCCGCCTTTTCGTAGCGACCTGTGTATTCGTACAGGATTCCGAGATCTAACAAACTGCTCGAAAGGGCTTCTGCATCTTGTGCGGTATCGTCTTCGCGAATTCTTAATGCCTCCAGAAGGATGGACTCCGTTTTGTCATACAACCCCAGACTCATGCGAAGATTGCCAATCGTCTCTAACATGACAGCACGTACCGGCGTAGGACGCGAGAGTTCTGGGTCGGCGTTCACGCGTTCTAATCCCAACTCCAAAAGTTCTTTCATTGTTTGATCGGAACTTTTTCGAGGGTCGATGGCCTTTCCAGAGGCTAACAATCCTAAGGGATCCGTAGTCATGAAGAACTCCTGTAAAAATCGAACGGACTGTCGAGCATTCGATGCGTTCCGCGAAGCATCTGCCTCGGCACTTTGAGCATTCTCCTTTTCCCTCTGTTCGCTGAGAGCTAGTAACGCTTTCTCAATAGCCAATTCGGCGTAGAGTTGTCGTTGTTGGTTGAACCAGAAAGCAGCAACTGAACTGCCTATCGCTAACAGAATTGCAGCTGCCAAGATTGTGGCCACAACCCCCCGGTGTTTCCGGCCAATTCGGGCCAAACGATCCGAGATTGGATCGGAAACTACGCTCACGGGTTCGTCTGCCAACCAATGCTCCAGATCTGCAGCAAGATCACTCGGGCTGGCATACCGTTGCCGGGGACTAATGTGCATCGCCTTTAAGCAAATTGCTTCAAGTGCCTTGGGAATTTGAGAGTGCAATTTTCTGGGAGGGGTAAATTCACCTTTCAAAACCTGACTAATAATGGCCTCGGGCTCGATACCACGAAATGCTGGTTGACCGGTTATGATATGAAAAAGCGTTGCGCCTAGCGAATACACATCAGTGGCAGGTCCAAGTTCGTCTATTTGTCCCGCAGCTTGTTCGGGGCTCATGTAATTGGGAGTTCCGATTGCAGCCCCTGGCTTCGTTTCGTCGAGTTGATCACGGGACGGTGGCGGCTGAGTCAGCGGGTTTTCACTAGATAGAGAGTCACGACTTTCGGATTGGCCCTTTGATTTGGCTAAGCCCCAATCGATGACGAGTGTTTCGCCGTATTTGCCCAACATGATATTGCCGGGCTTTAGATCGCGATGCAATACGCCGCGGTCATGCGCGTATTGGATTGCGTCACATACGTCCAATAATCGCCTCAAAAGCTGTCGAAATTCGACGCCTTGAAAAACACTTGCATAGAGTACTGGATTATGTTTGTGGAATTCGGCCAAGGCTGTCTGAAGGCTACGCCCCTTTACAAATTTCATCGCGTAATAAGGCCGACCATCACTGTAGACTCCCAAACCATAAACGGGCACAATACTGGGATGCTCGAGCCCACCTGTTATCTCAGCTTCGCGAATAAACCGAGAGCGAGCCGACTGCACGGACGCATGCTCTGGAAGGATTTCCTTTAATGCAACTTCTCGGCGTAACTGTTTGTCGAATGCAACAGAGACTTTACCAAGTCCTCCCTTCAAGTGAGGTCGGATAATTACGAATCGTTCTAAGCTTTCTTGGTTTTCAGCGTGCGCCAAAGTTGCAAACGGATCGTCGGTCTTGTCTTGCACATGCGTATGTGAGTGACTTAAACAAGTGTTCAAATCGTTGTCATTTAAATCGAGCAGGACTTGTTTTATGGATGGCTCAATAGAACTAAGCTGAGCTAAGCTCTGCTGTGCGTCGCCTCCATGCAATACCAAATGTCTTTCGACAAGCGCATCGAGGAGCTGCGACGTCGCAGCATCGAGAGCTTGCTGCTCCAAAAGAATATCACCTATGCTTCGATCCTTGCCGACCAACCAACTTCCGAACGCTGCAACCAACTGATTTCGAGAAATGAAACCATTTTGCAAGGCCAATAACGCTAACAATAAATTTCGCTCGGGAGAGAGGGTAGGCATTGGTTCAATTCGTCAGGAAAAGTAAATATGAAGTGGTGGATGGCACAAACCATATGATGGCCATCCCAACAACGCTTCGCAATATCTAGTCTGTATTGGCATTGCAAGGTCACGCTTGACAAGAGTTACTGGGAAGTGACACTCGGTCCGGTGACCCAATCGCGTCAATTCGCCGAAAAGTATTTCATTCTAGAGATCTTGCGGTTTAGGCGCCGCCCCCTCGGACCGTCGAGCGAAGCGAGAAGAGGGTGAAGTGAAAGAAGCAATTGTACAAGTAAGTTCACCTTTCTTGGCCTATGCCCTACGCCCAGTTCAAGGGCTTTGCTGTCAATTCAATGGGATTTTTGTCGGCCCGAAAAATGTTTTGCTATACTCATAAACCTTATGAAGAACTAGATTGTCCGTAGCAGCTCGATACTTCAAGGTCAAATCGATGGTTTCGGTTCAACAACAAATCTTGTTTGGGTTTCTCGCTGTCTCCAACGGCAAACTGACTCAACAGCAATTGGCCAATGCACTGCAAGCTTGGCATGCCTCTGGCAATACACCGCTACCGGAAATCATCGCGGCTCAAACCGGAATTGACCTTCAAGTCGTGGAAGAAATTGGCACCTTGGCCTCCTCGATGAACGGTACTGCATCACAAGACGCCGATCTGTATGCGACTCTGGACTCGGACCAAGAGCCTTGTCCAGTCGATACACCTTCACCTGAATCAACCAATGTAAAAGAGCAATCTCTCTTTGCGACACTCTATCTTGACCCATCCTCCCAAGATGAAAACCAACTTTCCATTTCTGTCGCAACTACTACCTCGAACCAACCTCGCTACGAAATTCTAAGGGCACATGCCAAAGGTGGGCTCGGAGAAGTGTTTGTAGCACGTGACCGTGAATTGCAACGAGACGTGGCATTGAAGGAGATTCAAGTACAACATTCCAAAGACCTTGAATGCCGATCTCGGTTCGTCTTAGAGGCGCAAGTCACAGGAAGCTTGGAACATCCGGGCATCGTACCTGTGTACAGCTTGGGACAGCATGAAGACGGCCGCCTATACTACGCGATGAGGTTCATTCAAGGCGAAAGCCTCAAAGAAGCAATCGATCAATCCTTTGTCGTAAACGAAAACGAAAAGGGGGGAATGACAGCAGGACGGCCAACCGTTGCATTTCGAAAACTACTCAATCGATTCTCGCACGTATGCAACGCCGTGGGATACGCGCATTCGCGAGGTGTGCTTCATCGGGATATCAAACCTGCCAACGTAATGCTCGGGAAATACGACGAAACGTTGCTGGTGGATTGGGGGCTTGCAAAGATCAAGGGACGGGACGACTCACTGCGCGCGAGTCAAAA
>JANLUJ010001106.1:0-25318 GCA_031363425.1 Pirellula sp. | reverse complement strand
CATTAAACTGCACACGCGTCGTGGGGAAGATCTTGATTTCACTTTGCCGCGTCGCGAAAGCAAAATTGGCCGCGGCCATCGAGGCTTTCAAGTGGAAGTCGATCACACGCTGAGCGTCGCCGAGGCAGCTCTTCGTCGCGATTTCACGATGAACGCAATCTACCGCAATCTGCACGACCTGACCCTTTTAGATCCTCATGGCGGAATTCCTGACTTGGAGCAACGATTGCTTCGAGCGACCAGCGAGCACTTTGCCGAAGACCCGCTAAGGGTCTTAAGGGGGATGCAATTTGCTGCTCGATTCGATGCGGAAATGACCGACGACACCATCGAGATGTGCCGATCCCTAAGGCATGAATACTCGTCGTTGGCTCTAGAACGGGTTTGGAACGAATGGTTGAAGTGGGCAACGCGTAGCAAGCGTCCAAGCAAAGGGCTGCAAGTACTCAGGGATTGCGGCTGGATCGATCTCTATCCCGAGCTCGCAGCCCTAATCGACGTACAGCAAGACCCCGCTTGGCATCCCGAAGGAAACGTTTGGATTCATACGCTACATGTTTGTGATGCGGCGGCCAAAATAGCTGATCGCGATCAACTCTCAGACGATGATCGCGTCATTTTGATGTTCGCGGCGCTTTGCCATGATCTTGGCAAGCCAGCCACCACCGAACTTATCGACGGTCGGTGGCGATCACCAAGTCATGCATCGGTAGGCATCCCGATCGCCGATTCCTTTTTGACCCGTATCGGATGCCCGAGGCATTATATCGAGGTCGTTCAACCGCTTGTTGCCGAGCATTTAGTGCATGTCCAATCAGAAGCTTCCCCTCGAACAGTCAGACGACTATCCGTTCGTCTGGGAAAGGCTTCGATTGTGCAGTTGATGAGACTAGTAGAAGCAGACTTAGGGGGGCGACCGCCCTTGCCGACGACTATTCCGGAGTCGTTGCTTCGCATCATGCGATTGGCAGAATCGACTAAGGTGGCACATGCAAGGCCTGAACGCATCGTTTTGGGGCGTCACCTGCTCCATCTCGGATATGCGCCGGCGCGATGGTTTAGCTCGATCTTGGAGAGGTGTTATCAGGCTCAGCTGGATGGCGTTTTCGACGATGAGCCCAACGGAATCGATTTCCTAAAATCGGAGCTAGATAAAATGCCCCTGGAATAACCGGAGCTGCCCCTTTGACTACGATGATGTGCGGCCGTCGCATTCGGCTAGGCTTTAGCGTGACAAGAAATCGCGATACCTTCGATCAGTCATCTTCCAAATGAAATCGATGCAGAAATCGATGCAGGATTGGAGCGATCATGATGGCCATCATCGAAAGGAACGCAAGGCCACTGTATAAGGCGTAAAATGCCGCGAATAGCTTTCCAGCCGTGGTGACCATTCGGTCGACTGGGCCCATTCCCGTGAGAATCATGGCCGCATTCAAAAGTGCATCCACCCAATCCAAACCGCCGAAGTACGCGTACCCAGCGCTCCCCATAGCGAGTGAAAATGCCACAATGATTAACGTGGATCCAAAGCTGCCAACGACCCTTACATAAAAGCTTGGGCCCGATAGTAAGGCATCGTTCGGTTTTTCAAATTCCATTTGGACCTCAAAAGGTGAAGTTGTGTCCATCGCGTTTCTACATTTTGCCTTGATAGACCTCAAAGGCGACGGGCGGTAGTTTTGTTTACCGTAGCATGGCCCCCTGGGCCCCGCGTTCTAAAGCTGTACAACCTCAAGCGGGAAAGCCTCCTAAGTTTTAAATGGAGACGTTGGTTCTTGTTTAGCCATAGGTTCCACATTGGCCCATGGGGAAGTTGGCTCGTTTCGAACTTCGCGAAAGTACTCCGCAATCGTAGACACGGCATAAAATCTGTCGTGCGATTTGTGCAGGAGTCCGCCCACGGCTTCGATATGTTGGCCAAAATCACGGGTGGATTTTAGAGGCAATCGCTTTGCACGACCAAAAATAGGAAACGCTGCAATCAAGACTAACATGCCTAGGAATACTGCATGCAGAGAGATCACGTTGAGTGGCCAAATAGTTAGCATCTCAAATCCTTTTTGTTGCTCTGAATTATCGTCTTTGCGAACGCGAGGGTCGAGTGCTCCCATTAAGAAGCCAATATTCTGCATTGGAAGTCTCTCGATGAGCTTTTTCGCAATGGCCAGGTTCTCAAGATTGGTAAGGGATATATTTGAGATCATCGACGAATTTGAAAGAACGATGACGCTTGAACTCCCCCAATTTGGCTTGGAGATCTCCGAAACGAGTGGTCTGCCGTCCGAAGTCGAAAGCAGGCAATCCAATTCCGGCAAGTCGTTTACTTTGAGTCCCTTTACGAAACCCAACATGGCGGTATCCGAAGTCTGCCATTTGGATTCGAAATCTTTGGCCGTCGTTGGTTTGACCGACGTGTCCTCGGGTTCCCAATCGAATTCCTTTTGAACAGCCTGCAAAGTCTTGTCGGAGTAACCGATCGGGTAGCTCCGTATAAACAGCCTAGCTGTGGATGGGTCGATCGCATCCGACCAGGGGCCTTTCAATTCGGTCACTCGCTCCTCGAAACCTGGTGCATGATAAAAAAGGCACCAAGGCAATGCCACTTTGGTTCTAACCCGCGCCCGCATTCGATCCAGTACGGTCCTTTCAAGGGCTTGCTGTTCGAGCGCCGACAGGGCATCCTGATAAGTTGATTGGCTATTCGCAAATTTGGAGGCTGATTGGGACCAATAGTCCGCGGTCGGAGAGAAATCCCGACCCACATACACCAAAGTGCGATCGCCAGTTGCGAGCCAGCGATCGATCCATGCCATCGTTTCAGGTTGATGTGGTTCAAACGAGTCTGGGGACCAAACGATCGCCCTTAATTTGGTCATGGCCCGAGGCGAAACGGACCGCACAGCAAGTGTAGAACGTCCATCTGCGTTGCACAGATTGCGAAATAGGCTCACCGATGCAGGGCTGTACTTCGCATCGGTCCCTTCGCTCAAACCGTATTGCGTGCTCAGAGAATTGCGACATCCTGGAAGCGAAATGGCAGCGCAGCAAAACGCGATGAGGATTGCAATGCTTCTGATTGGCATCATGAGTTGGGTCGCGTTCGGCTGAGGACAGCCGAACCTACGTGCGATTGCAATGTTGCTTGTGCTGAGCATCACGCTACCTTCGCTGATTTTACGCCACGGTTAGGGCTAGGGTTTGCAACGATTTGCTTTAGGTAGGCATCAAAAGCAGGGACCTGTTGCCAGATGCGTTCGAACGCATCCTGGCTCAAGACATGTTTTCCAAAAAATGCATATTCAAAGGCTGATACGAGTTCCTTGATAAAGCCAGCCAAGTTGTCGTGATCGCGTAATTCTCGAAGATAGACGCGATTTGTCTTGCCTCGCTCCAATCGTATGCAACGTGAATTGTCCATTTCGATGAGCGCATAACTGAACAGGTAGATTACGGCTTTCGAAAAGTCACCCATCGCTCGATGCCTTTCGGCTTGGGCAAGAAGTCCGAACATGCTTTGTTCCACCTCGAAAGGCAATTTCTGCATTTTAGCCTCTTCTCGTTTCTTGTCGGATAAACGAGTCGTTCGTGCGGTGCTAGCCTGAAAAATCAGCCCGTACCGGAAACAAAGGAAGCCGATGATCGACAAAATAACTAACGAGCAAACGATCAATAGGATCTGCCAACTTTGAAAGAGCAAAGCAAAGAAGTCTCGCCAAGATTGAAGAAAATCCTTCCACCAACCTGGCGTGGAAGCCCTGGCGTTCCCCGCAATTGAATCGTGCCGATCGTTTACGTCGATGATTTTGTTGCCTTGGATTGGGCGTACGGTTCCGTCGTTTGCATCATACCAAACGGCGTGAGTCGATCTGTTGATAGTTGATCGGTCCTTGTCGCTAACGTTAGCGGGAGAAGTCTGGGCCAGCATATTATGCTGCGGTTCAGATGACGTCCCCGTCGGCTGCAAAGCAAGAAAGAAAAGACAAAGCCAAGCAAGGCTAAAGCGAGTGGAGACTCGGATCATCACTTCATCTCCTCAAGTCGTTGTGCTTCTGCTTTCAATCGCAATTCGATTTCCCACCCCTCGGTTCGAATCCTAGAATTCATATAGAGCAAGAATCGAATCACAGTGCCCCAGGTCGCGACGATCCAAATCGTCATTGGAAATAGAAAGAGATCCATCCAAAAACCCCAAATCCAACTACCCGTCATTACTCCTATCAAGAACATGAGGCTCATTGAAATCGAAAGTGCCGTGAAGACTTCCACGATTGTCACCCCAATGTGGACTCCAAACAGTTCGTTGTAGAGATTGGAGTGAAGCCACCTGGACCGCTGTCCGTAGGCTAACTGATCCGGTCTCTTTTTAGAACGAAGGACTGGACATCGTTCCAGCAAAAGGATTTCGGAAGCGAATGGTCGAAATCCCCGTACAAAGTAAACCATTCCGCACAATCCCAGGAAATAGATCGGAATTTCAATTTCTGGACGAAAGACAGGCTGCTGGAAAAGGAAGGCGGCTGGAATAAAGGAAATGAGAGACATTCTCAATAAACCAACAACGAAGATCATGGAGCCAATCCTTTTCCAAACTGCTGAGAACACTTGCCTGCCCGTCGGTCGTTCAATGAACACCGCTTGCCCAATAAAATACGTAACCGCACTCAGGGCTAGAGGTGATTGGATCAAGATCAGAGCGGTGATGATCCAAAGGTATCGCACATGATATGCGTTGGTGCCACCAAAATCGTTGGATGCCATCACCAGCGAATCGTATTGAGTTAATGGCCATAGCAATACAAAATCGATCATCGCAAATGGAAGGATCCCTACGACGGCAAAGAATGCGATCGGCTGCCAATAACGACGGATCACGAACAAGCTCAAGTCGACCAAATCGACAGCTGACCGTTGCGTGATAAGAATGGCGGTTTTATCGAGTTGCACGGTCTGCTCCGATGGTTCGCCAAGGGTTGTCTTCGCTCTCTGCAATTTGGCGTTCAACATCTGGTCTCGGGAAACCAAGTACGACGAAATAGTACATTAGCAAGCCTGAGCTGAAGATGGCCATGCATGCCTTCAGGAAATAGGGCAATGGCGAAGGAGAAAGAAACCCCTCGGTGAAAGCGGCCATGAAAAACAAAACTACCGCCGCGAGGATTATGGGCAATGCGCGTTCAGCATTCAATCGGAATGAGTCCAAACGCTTCAGGCCTGCAGTCGCAAACAGACCTATCCCTAAACGCAACCCTGAGGCTGCTGAAAGCGCGATCGCAGTCAGTTCGAAAACACCATGGGCCGTAACGAATTGAAAGAAAACGTCCCCTTGTTCTACGTCCGGCCGGGCCATGTAGCCGAACGATGCGCCGAGGACCACCGCGTTGTATCCCAATGCGCAGAGCGAGGGCAGAATGAGAGGCCCCAAGGCGAAGCACTGGAGTCCTATGCTGGTGTTTTGTTTGATATAAAACCCCGACATCATCACGTACTGATTAAAGTGCCCGGACAACGGTTGGTCAAAGTTGGTTTCCATGGTCTTGATTTGTTCCGGCCCCAAGATTCTTTCAGCAAACCCGGGAAACCTGACTTCCGACCAAGCGAGTAATGCAGAGAGTGTAAACAGACCAAAGAAAACGACGAATGCTACTTTTACACAGGGATCTCTAAAGATGCTTTGTGGCGCAATCATGCCCATGTAATGCAACCACCTATGTCTCGCAAACTGCCTTGAACGATACAACTGACTATGAGCACGCCCAACCAGTCGATGCAAGTACTCCACCGTCGCCGGAGGCAATTGGTACTGATCGGCCATCGATAGATCCGTGCAAGCTGCTCGATACAATGCCGAGAATCGTGAAACGAGACTGCCCTTATTGGTAAACGGAAATTGGACCGACCGAAATGCATCACACATGCGTTCCAGTTCCAGCCAGCCTTGCCGTCTTTTTTCAAGTAGTTCAGCGATTCTCATAGCGGCGATTTCATTATGGGCGGCAGGGGTTCAGATGCGACAGGCGTTGGGTTCTCGAGCATGACGTTGGTGGAATCAAAGGATGGCGGCGGAGCAAATCGCCTCGCATCCGAGAAAGCTTCTTTGGCCACAAACTCGCGATAGTAGATCGAACACAACAGTAGGTCGGGACTGGTATCATCGCGGAAGTTGAATTGTTTTAAGAGTGGTTTAGCCAAATGCGATGCAAGTTCCGCACGCCTGCCAAAGGAAATGCGATTGCGTCGTTCTGCGTACAAGGCGATGGCCTTGGCGAGGGTTGGACTCAAGCGAAAGTTGGGTGGTATGTGCTCGCTGAGCGAAACGACACGAACATCCTCTAATTTAACATTTGTTGGCACCCATGATCGTTCGTTGACAACAACCATGGTACCGGCCGCTAAGTCCCCCAAACGCTGAAATCGAGAAGTCATCGTCATGCAAATAAGAGAGATAAAAAACGTTGGAATGGCATAAGCTGGCGGGGCATTCGCTGCAAATATTTCCAACGAGACCATGGGGGCGAAATCAGCCAGCCGAAGGAAATTGCGAATCGTTGCTTGGTAAGCGTTGATCGGGCGACCATCCACTGAAATCACTCGAATCATGGTCAGCCATTTCCCAGGAGTCTGTCCATTCCAATAGGTTTCAAAAAAAAGTCCATAAAACCAGTCGAGCCCAAAGGCCGACACGAGCAGCAGGAATGCGATCATACCGCCAGGCAAAGCTGCAGTTATTCCAACGACCGCCATCAAAATCAATACCGTCAAAAGCAACATAAGGCGAATCGCAAAGTCTAACAAAAGAGCTGGCAAACGCCGAAAAGGACCTGCAATCCGATATTCGAACTGAATGTTTTCTGGCGTTGTGATGACCGCAGTTAAATCGATTGCGTTTTGTGCTTCCACCAATACATAGTCCAGCGAGAGACGAGTTCTTGAACATATACGATTTTAGTCGTAAACGTGCAATCCTTCACCGCCCCAAGAAAGAAAGTCCGGCTCAATCGCAAAGTAAATGATTGCCGCTGCCAGATTTAGTCGGTTACAATGAAATCAATCGAAACTTAGACCGAGTCTTCGTTTAACCCCGAGTTGCAGGCGAAGGCTACCACTACCGAGCCTTCGGATCGGGGTTAAACGCTAAATGCTTACGTCGCCATGAGAGTTTTCCAAAAGAAGGCATGCATCGATGAGTGAAATGGATCCAATCTCGGCTCCGACATCGGAAAGCGACGTGAAGCTGCCAAGCGAGTCGGCTGAATCCAAAGCCGCTCATTTCGCGAAACAGCCAACCGCTGTTTCGCTTCTCCTATCGACTTTTCTTAGTTTGGTCGTGGTATTGGTTCTGTTGGTCGCCTTGCGTTTCCTTCTGCCTTCCATGTTGGAGTTTTCGCGATATGCATGGCACCGCGGCCAACTCCGAGCCGAATATGAGATGGCAGGTCAGCAACTGGAGAGAGTTTCCTGGGAGGGATTAAGTACTGTTTCTCAGACTGTTGCAAAACGGGTAAGCCCTAGCGTGGTTCATATCATGATGAGCACGTTGGATCCCAACGCCTCCGATCAAAGTCTAGAGGTGAAGCTGCGTTCGAATCCACGCCGTACGAAGGTTGGGCAGGGCAGCGGTATAGTTGTCGATAGTCGCGGCTATGTGCTCACCAACTACCACGTATTGGACGACGGCTCCCAAATCATTGTGATACTCGCCGACGAACGTGTTTGTACTGCCGAACTTGTCGGATTTGACAAACTAACGGATTTGGCAGTCCTTAAGATTAACGCTGAAGACTTGTTGCCAATCAGTTGGGGAGACAGCGATTGTGTCGATGTCGGTTCGCCTGTGTGGGCTGTGGGTAGTCCGTTTGGACTTACCGGCTCGGTCACCTTCGGAATCCTTAGCAGCAAGCATCGATTGGACTTGAGCGGGACCAGTTACGAGGACACTATCCGCAACCCACTGACCCGCGGGGATACACGAAAAGCGTCGCCAACGTACAGCGATTTGATGCAAAGCGACGTCGCCGTGAATCCAGGTAACAGCGGCGGTCCCCTGGTAAATAGCCGAGGCCAAATGATCGGCATCAACACTGCTATCATCGGTGAGTCTTATCGCGGAGTTAGTTTTTCCATTCCAAGCAACATAGCAAGAGTTGTCTTTCAGCAAATCTTGGAGTCAGGCAAGATGCGACGCGGTTGGGTTGGGGTTAAGCTCGAAAAGGCTTCAGAATGGAAACGATTGACGCAATCTAATCTTCCATTTCAACCACCGCAATCAATTCAATCTCCAGAAACGGACGAAGAGCCTTTAGAGCATGCCTTGGAGTGGGCAAAACTTCCGATTCGAGGCGCCGTAGTTAGCGGAGTTTTTGAGAGTTCTCCCGCCTTCAAAGCGGGCTTAAAGGTAGGAGACACGATTGTCGAAATCAATGGCCATCAAGTTAAGGGGGTAGAGGACTTGATCTTTGAAATTGGCAAAACACCCGTCGGCGATCAAGTCGAGTTGACCGTTGATCGAAACGAAGACCGAATGAAGATAAACGTCAAGGTTGGAGAACGCCCTGACCCTCTCTAGATCATGTCTTTCCGCTTCCGAGAAGCTCTCGGCCAATAGACCAGAGCGATATTTGTAGATTGGCTCCTTTCCTGAGATCATTTTTATGGGCTTGGGTCAGTTCCAGGATTCACACGGCCGGTGGGGCCATGCTACGATACGCGACGGCTGAAGCAAAAATCTCCAATCTCCAACCAACCAAGTATCTATGCCGAAAATTGCAGCCTTCCCTAAAGCGTACATGCAGGCACTTTGCAAAGACGGCACGATGAAGCTATCGCAATGGTTTGCGCTAGCTTCGACTTTGGAAATACAAGGGCTTGAGTTCTACGCTGGCTTCATCGAAATGTCAGACGAGAAGATGTGGCCAGTCTTCCGCCGACAAGTCGAGTCGCTGGGGATGACGATTCCAATGTTGTGTTGCTCGCCTGACTTCACACATCCCGACTTGGCGTTTCGAAATCGAGAAATCGAAAAGCAGAAACGATGGATCGATATGTCGGCAGCCCTGGGTGGCAGCTATTGCCGGGTTTTGAGTGGACAACGACGACCGGAGCTGACTGCGAAGCAGGGAGTCCGATTGGCTGCAGAAAGCATTGAGTTATGTTTGCCGCATGCCCAACGGAATGGAGTAACGTTGATTCTTGAGAATCACTACAAGGATGACTTCTGGGAGTATCCCGAGTTTGCGCAGAAGATGGATGTTTTCTGTTCGCTCGTCGATGCGATCCATCATCCATCTTTTGGGGTCAATTATGACCCGAGTAATGCGTACATTTCAGGTGACGATCCGATCGAATTATTGAAACGAGTATCTCATCGCGTTGTAACCATGCACGCGAGCGATCGGTACCTGATTGAAGGAACGCTGGACGATCTACGACGCGAGGAAGGGGGGGCCGCTGGCTATGCCAAACGCTTGAGACACGGTGAGATTGGGCAAGGGTTAAATGACTACGACGCCATCTTTAGTGAATTGCGGCGAGTGGGCTTCGACGGTTGGATCAGTATCGAGGATGGAGTCGATGGCATCGAGCAATTGCAACGTAGCGCAGCGTTTCTAAAGAAGAAGATCAGCCAATATTGGTGATGCGACTGTTTTACTCTTTACGTTCAGCAACCAGGCAATACTCGCGGCGGTTGTGTGCGAGTTGTCTCGCTTCGACACGGTCAAAGCCCCATGACTTCACGCGCGCGATGTGTTGTGGAATTTCTTTTGCGTGTTCCCACGTAGAAAGCTTGATCGTAAGAATCAGTCCTCGAAACTTAGAGGTCGGATAGGTAACGATGGCTTCCACGGTGTCGAGGGTATAGTTCGGAGCGACATTGGCATCGCAGATCAAGTATCGAAACGGCTTGAACAGTCGTCGTTTTACTTGTTGGGATTTTGATCGCCAGTGTTCGAAGCGAGGGTTATTTGCGATGGCATCGTCCATGTCAGCTGGGTCAATGCCAACCACTTCAGCGCCCAGGTCCAGCAATCGTTGGCAGGCGCCCCCAGGCGATGAACCGATTTCCACAACACGATCACCGGCTTGGAAGGGCAAACGACTCCATGGAATCGCTTCCGCAATTTTCAAGTAGGCGCGACTGATCATGTTATCGGGTATCGCTACGGCATACACGCCACCCGGCCAACCATCCGCTTCGGACTGAACCGGTTTCGCGGCAACCCACCATCGGTTTGGTTCTAACAGGATGATTTCGAGAAGTTTAGTCCCCACACTAGCGATCTTGTTCACGGTTTGGCTTCGAGGGTCGTTGAGTTCAGCAAGGGCCTTTCGCACTTGATCTGCTATGGAATCGACCAAAACCGATCGGCCCGGCTCGAAACCGTTCCAGCCAGGCTGAGCGACGTCTCGCTGCCAGATATGCAAGCATTCCCAGTCGGCGGCAGCGTATTTCTCGAGAATTTGCTTGATGAGATCAGCGGAGTTATCCCCGTCAAATTTGTCTAATGCGTGTCCGCAAGCCCGGATCAAGGGAGACTGCGGAAGCGGACGCGACCAGGCTGGCGTGTCCAGATCCGATTTGAGAGTGACGAAACCCTTTTGCGAAAAGGCAAGTCGGTAAGGACCATCGGGCTGAAAAAGCTGGGCCTTGATAGTCGCTTCCGCGCCGTGCTGACACGAAAAATAATAGTAAGTGCTGTGAAGCGAATGGGTCATTGAAGAGAGACGAGGCTAGTGAATGTGGCATGCGGATGCACGGGCGCTCGGCAGAGTGAAAACTACCGAACATAACCTGAAACGTGAGTGAGGGACCTGCGGATTTGCCCCTCGCTTACGCTTAGGGTTGGGTTAATTCAGGCTGCCGCTCACCTTACAATGACACGTGAGAATAGTCGAAAAATGCAGCGAAGGAAGAACTGAAATCACTTTGTTCCAATCTTGGTGCGAGCGTTTTATCGGTAAAGGGCGTGTTGTACTAGACAACGTCTTTAGGGAGATGTACCAGTCTTTGTCCAAGAAAACAGTCCAATAATGGCTCATTGGCAGTGGACGATTCCATATGGCCTAGCCTATAAATAGTGTTCAGAACATAGGGGCGGAGCAGGATTACCTCGCTTTGTAGATCGATATTTCACGTAGTAGATGTTTGAAAGAATCACTTAATCCAACTTTATGGCCAAAAAAGAAGAAGCATTCGAAGTTGAAGGAACGGTAACGCAAGCACTCGCGAACACCCGTTTTCGTGTTCAATTGGAAACGGGATCTGAGGTATTGGCTCACGTAGCTGGGAAAATGCGTAAAAACTTCATTCGTATTGTGCCGGGGGACAAAGTTCGCGTTGAGCTATCTCCGTATGATCTGACAAAAGGTCGCATCGTTTTTCGAGAGCGATAAGATTTGATTTCCAGACATTGGATGCCATTTCATCATGAATCTGACGAGTGCTAGGTCTGCGTCGGATGAATTTGCTGCTGTTGCTTGAAAACCCCTATCTGCGTTCAAGCGTGAATCGTCTATAGTTACGCGTAAGTTCGTTATCTCTGCCAATTTGTACCAAGGATTGGTGGGCCGTTGCGAATTGTTGTTGCCCAATGTCTATCAAATTCGAGTCAATCAAATCCGAGTCAATGGAGTCTTGTTCATGAAATTTAGATGGTTATCTGCAGCAGTATGTACTCTAACACTCGGCTTGGCGACTTTGAATTCACCGGTCCGATGCCAAGCACAAGGCAAAAGTACTGCGCCCAAAACAGCTGCCGTTGTGGTTGCAGACGAGTCCGACAACGGAGCGGTCGTTGTGGTTGCGTTAAACGCGATTGATTCACTCTTGCCTAACATCCAACACGTTGCGCGCATGGTTGGGGCTGGAGCAGGCGCAGGCATCTTGAGCACAACAATAAACCAATTTGCGGGTGGACTGGACAGGACTCGACCATTCGGCGTTTTTGTAAACTTGGACGAAAGTGGCCAACCCGATCCAATAGGCTGTTTGCCTATCGCGGACTTAGAGCAATTTTTCGACCAACTAAGCCCATTTGGAGAGCCCAACGATTTGGGTGGTGGTCTCTATGAATTCAGTGTCGGGAATACGATTTACGCAAAAAAGGTTGGGAAGTGGCTTTACGTTGCCAAGTCGGAAGATTCGCTTTCCGATATTGAAGAAAGCATGGGTGACCTTCTACCTAAAATGATTCAAAAGTATGACGTTCGCATTCAAGTCAATCCACAAAACATTCCAGATGAACTCGTTGAGTTCTTCATGAGCCAAATGCAAGCTGGGCTTGATCAGGGTATGGCCGCACAGCGAGGAAACCTAGATGCGGCTGATGCTGAATCGGCAAAGGAGACCTCCGAACAGATGATGGCCCAGTTCCAGGAAGGTATCGAAGGAACGGAAAAGCTCGTGATCGGACTGGCCGTAAACAAGCCAGAAAAACGCACCGTTTTGGACTTCGGCACCCAATTCGTAGCCGATTCCAAATACGCCAAACAGATCGAAAAAATGAATGGGAGCAAGACCACTGTTTCCGGTATTCCCCAAGATAGTTCGATGATGGCTCTACAAACGTTTCAACTTGTCGCTCCGGAAGAAATCGCTCAGCTGGAAAAGACGCTAGATGTTTCGCTCAAAACGGCTTTCAAGTCTATTGACGAAGGTGCTAAAAACCCCGCGTCGGCCGCTAAAGCCAAAGAGCTGATCGAAAAAGCTGTCGATATTTTGATTGAGAGTGCCAAGTTAGGCAAAATGGAATCCGCCTTCGATGTCAGTGTCGAAAGCGCATTGAACATCGTCGCGAGTGTTTCGGTTGCAGACGGATCTAAGATAGAAGCACTTGCCAACGAAATCTCAGCTGAACTCGCAAAAGAAAAAGTGCCAGTGCAGCTTAAAATAAACTCCGGCAAACATGCTGGTTTCAATCTTCACAATGTCTCGATTGCACTTCCGCCAGATGCAGCTGAAGCCGCCAAGAAGATCTTCGGTAGCTCCGTTACGATGACCATTGCAACAGGCCCCAAGGCCGTTCATATCGCGGTTGGCAAGAACTGTGATGCGAGTGTTAAGAGCGCTATTGATCGAGCAGCCGCCAAACCGACCGCACCTGCCGAGATGGTAAAGATGCGATTAGGTCTATCTCAGTTGTTGAATTACATTCAGTCCATCCAGCCAACGCCGATTTCTGAGGCAATGCTCAGTGCCGCGTCCGGCGGAAACGATCGGATCCTCCTGGATAGCAAAGCCATTGAAAGAGGTATCGTAGTTCGCTTGTCTTTAGAAGATGGAGTAATGAAAGCCATTGCCGAAGGCGTGAAGGCCGGTCAACGTGGCGGCTTCTAGTCAGTAGTTGCTGCCACCACCGACCAGGGAGGTCGTACAGCTTTTGGGCCAATGAATCTGAACCTACGACCAATTCGAATCGGATGATAAATCGTCCGCTGGCCGCCCTGGGGATTCCTTTGCATACTGCGGATCGCCTAATCTGAATTTTCAAAGGACGGGTTTATCGACTCGTCCTTTGGTCATTTACTATAGGAAAACTAGTGCTATGTTGATGACATGAACACGTCTGTTATCCCTAATCAAAGTCTTTCGGATTTTTCAACAGCCCGTCAGAGCATGGAGTCGGATTTCGCCAAGGCTTACCAAGCGCAACTCGCATGGAGCCAACGAAAGATCGTAGAACGAACATCGATTCTCTCGAAACTGCGTTCGCTATTGGTTGAATCGAGGCATGACATTGCTGAGGCCATCGAATCGCAATCACGACAAGACTTTCGAGAAACGATAACATCCGAACTGATGCCGTTGGCAGACGCAGCCAAGTGGCTAAGCAAAAGAGCCAAACGCATTTTAGCACCGAGATACCTCGACGGAGGAGGATCACCACTTTGGCTTGGCCGTCTTCGCTCGACCGTTCATCGAGTGCCACATGGGCTGGTAATGGTCATTGGTACCTGGAACTATCCAGTGTTCTTGCCAGGTGTGCAAATCCTTCATGCTCTGGCTGCAGGAAATGCTGTCGTATTCAAGCCAGCACCTGGATGCGAAAAGGTTTCTTATTTGCTAGTCAGTCTTTTGATTCGAGCTGGAGTTCCTGCCGAATTATTCGTGTTGCTGGATAGTTCGGTGGAAAGTGCGCAGCTAGCGATCGAAATTGGTGTCGACAAAGTCATTATGACCGGCAGCAGTAGATCTGGAAGAACAGTCTTGCATGCGTTAGCAGAAACCCTCACTCCGTCGGTGATGGAGTTAAGTGGTTGCGATGCGATGTACGTGCTACCAGGGGCGGATATGCATCGCGTTTGCGACCTGCTCGTGTTTGGTCTTCGACTCAATGGCGGCGCAACCTGCATGTCGCCCAGACGCGTCTTTGTCCCCAGAAAATCGTCTGAGGTATTTCATCGTTTGTTGAAACAGAGGCTCGACAACCCACGGCAAAAGCGCTGGACGACTAAGCTTTCGCCTCAAACCTACCAACAATTATGGGACGACATCGAAGAAGCGATTCGGAAGGGAGCACGCGTGTTCTCGGGAGAGAAAAGATGTAGCAAACTTGCCAACGCCAATCAACCCACTGAGTCAATAATTTGTGGCCATCTTGTCCTTACCGATGTCACAACCGACATGCGATTGTGTGCCGCAGACATATTTGCGCCGCTCGCAATGATAATTCCCGTGGACGATTGGTCGGACGCCTTGAGAGCAGATTCTCGGTGCCCGTATGCGCTCACCGCCTCGATTTTCGGACCCATTGAAGACGCATTGAGAATCGTCAAATTCGTTTCGGCAGGATTTGTGACCATCAACGACTTGATCGTGCCGACGGTGGACCCAAGGTTGCCGTTTGGCGGAAGAGGCGAAAGTGGTTTTGGCGTGACGCGAGGCAACGAAGGGCTCTTGGAAATGACTTTTTCAAAGGTCGTTTCAACCCGATTAGGCTCATGGTTGCCACATGCAAAGCTGCCCGAACCATCCGATGAGGAGTTACTAGACGGCCTGCTACAATTCAACCACCACCATTTGCTCAAGGTCAGATTGAAGGGTCTACTGCAAACCGTACGAGCTGCCTTGTCCCAACGAAAAACCCAAGGCAATCGCGATCGAAATTCGCAGGCGCCAAATCCTAAATTACCATAGTTTCAAAATCGAATTGAGAAAGACATGATAGAGCGTTCTGCGAGAGTACTTCGTATCGGGGTCGTGGGGGGAGGCTTAGCCGGACTCGCTGCCGCTTGCACGCTCGCAGCTCGCGGTCACAAAGTCACATTGTTGGAAAAGAACGAGTGGGTGGGCGGCAAAGCGGCAGTGCTAAACCAAGATGGTTTTCGGTTCGACATGGGACCAACCATCCTGACTTTGCCATCGGTGCTGCATCGCATTTTTCGAGAGGCCAATCGCAGGTTGGAAGACTACATGCATTTGGTCGCGCTCGATCCTCAGTGGCGTTGTTTTTTTGATGACGGCGGCGTGCTGGATCTCGTTCCTGACCTTGCGAAGATGAAAGCCAACTTGGAGAGGTTTTCTCCAATTCCCAATGTGGCTCAAGGCTACGAGCGGTTCATGAAGATCTCAAAGCGTTTGCATGAAGTGTCCGACAAATTCTTCTTTTGGAGAAGCGTAGGCGGAATCTCAGATACGATGGAGGTTGGAGGCGCGTTCTCGGCTACCGTGCTAAAGGACGTGCTAAGTCTTCGCATGGGTCGCTCGGTTGCAGGTTTGGTCCGATCGTGCGTTCCCGATGCCAGAGCCGCTCAAATGATCGATCACTTCACGCAGTACGTTGGCTCCTCCCCCGAAGCATCACCAGCTGTGTTGTGCGGTATCGCACACATGCAAACCGAAGAAGGCGTTTGGTATCCAATGGGAGGTACGCGTTCGGTTCCCGAAGCCCTGGCAAAGCTCGCAGTCGAACTAGGGGTAGACATCAAGACTCAAGTCGATGTCGCATCGATCGATTCGGATGGCATGGCAGTCCGCGGTGTTACCACCACGTCTGGCGAGAAATTTGAGTTTGATGCTGTCGTATCGAATTGCGATGCAGTTCGTACCCATCGCGATTTGATGAAGGGAACTGCCACGGACAAAAAATTTGAAAAGAGACGTAGCTATGAGCCCGCTTGTTCAGGTGTCGTTCTCTATCTTGGTTTGAAGGAAAGATACGAACATATTTTGCACCACAATTTTGTATTCTCCAATGATCCTCACGAAGAATTCGACTACATCTACAAGCAGGGAAAGCCGGCTCCCGATCCAACGGCATATGTTTGCGCACCTGCCGCGACAGAACCCGGTGTTGCCCCGCCCGGTGGCGAATCGCTCTATATCCTAGTGCACACACCGTATTTGCGTCCTGATCACGACTGGTCCAAAATGTTGCCAGCCTACCGAGAAGTGATTTTGGACAAACTGGAAAATACGGCTGGTATGAAGGGAATTCGCGAACGAATCGTGACCGAAAATTCGCTGACTCCCGACGGGATTCACAAGCGTTATCGAGTTTTGAACGGAGCTATTTATGGACTCGCCAGTCATGGTCGGTTCCTGGGTGCATTCAAGCCAGCCAATCGCTCACGCGACCTCAAGGGGCTCTATCTTGCAGGTGGTGCTGCCCATCCAGGTCCTGGCATGCCAATGGTGATGATGAGCGGTTGGATTGCAGGCGACACGCTCGACAACGACATCCAAAGCGGCAAACTCGCCGCGGTTTGAAATGTTGACGATTACAAAACCTCGGAGTCTGCGGAACGTCCTGATTCGATTGGCCGTCATACTACTTGTTAGTATCGCGGTGCCTGGTATTTGTATCTTCATTGGGATCCACGTTAGTTCTCGTAGGGCTGCGAACGCTCTCGAGAATCGCAAAGCGGCGCTGCGTGCCAGTGGGGTCCCTCTTGACGACGAGAGTTTAGACACTTGGTACAAGCTGCGAGCTACCGAGGAAGACTCAGCAGAATGGTTGGCAATCTTTGAATCCGATGAATTCATGAGGGCGACAGAACAAGTTCGTGTTCTTTCGTCGACCGAAAACGATGCAGCGATTGCCGACTGGCCTGATGGAGTAAGGTGTCGTGAATTCCTTGACGAGACGCGTCATTTGCGCAAACGAATCCGAGAGCGTAGTCAAAGGAAACAACGCGTTCGCTTTCCGATTGAGTTTAACTCTTGGGGAACTAGGATTCCTTATATCTACGCAGTTGAAAACTCCAGTCGAATATTCGGCGTTGAATTCTTGACGGCTTTTCACGACAACCATTCACTTGCGATGCGAGAAGCCATTGCTACCCGGATGGAACTGTCTGAAGTTTGTAGAGGCGAGCCTATCCAAGTCTCTCAGCTCATGTGCGCTGATATGCGAGTCGCGGCAATACGCGACCTAGGAAAAGCGATTCGAGCAAACCGACTGGCGGTCGACGATCTTCGATCGCTCTTAGTGTTGTTGATAAATCTTGATTCATTGATCGACGATTGGCCTATTCAGATGGCAAGCGAGAGGGCAATGGGTATCCAACTGTCCAACAGGCCTGACGACATATCTGGTTTCAAGGAATCAAAATCACCATTAATTCGATGGCTTGGAAAAGGTACTAGTTCGAGAGACGTGGAAAACTTTCTAGACGGAGTTGGGCGATTTGAGAACATCAATACCAGTTCGATGGACGAGTTCTTAAATCAAGCAATTCAGATTGAGTCCTCGATCCACGTAGAATATGAAACCACCAATCTGCTTTCGGGAAGACACTGGTTGTTTACCGGGCTTTTGCTCGGCAAGCAGTCTAAAGTTGCGCAGGAGTTGGTAGCTGAGAAAATGCGTGAACATATTGCTATTCTCGGCACGGGTATCCGGTTGTACCAAGCCGAAAATGGGATGCTCCCGGACGAATTAACTGATCTAGCCAAACTGGGTATCGACTTTCGGCAATTGTTTCCGATTGGTGGAAAGCCGTATGGATTTCTGCGAGAAGGAAATGGCGCTGTCTTGTGGGGGACGCATCCGAGTCTTGGGCCCGCAACACGCGACAAACCCTCGCGACGATCTCCTAGTCGAAAGGACGATTTGGACTTTTGCTGGGAATTAAATTAAGTACGGTAAGCGACAAAACGACACAATCTTTATATTGGCTTCCTAAAAGTGCAATGTGCGTGAAAGTTCCGCATACAATGAAGCTTGCCTTCCATTTTTTCCCCCACCAAAAGCGCGAATAGCTCCCGATGCAGTTAGATCCTGCCCGACGTCATTTTCTTGGCCAGATGTCCACCGGCGTACCTTGGGTCGCCTTGTCCAGCTTGCTTCTGCGCGAGAATGCGGCGCTTGCTGATTTGCCTCGGCCGCATTTTGCACCCAAGGCAACCAAGGTGCTTCAAATTTTTTGTCCCGGTGCCGCTTCCCATCTCGACTTGTGGGACTACAAACCCATGTTGGAGAAGCTCGACGGGACCCCTATGCCGGGTGAACAGAGCGCAATGACTTTTCAGGGAAAGAATGGCAACCTGATGAAGTCTCCGTGGCCGTTTGCACCGGCTGGCCAATGCGGAAAACAGATTTCGTCGATGATGCCCCATATGGCCAAGCATGTCGACGACATCGCATTCATTCATAGCATGGTCTCGAAAACCAATACGCATGGTCCTGGCTGTGTGAACATGAACTCCTGTTTCTCTCGCGATGGCTTCCCAAGTGCTGGAGCTTGGGTCAGTTATGGACTGGGTAGTCTCAACGAGAACCTGCCAACCTACGTTGCCATCCAAGATGTTCGAGGTGAACCACCCAACGGCAAGTCCAATTGGAGCAATGGATTTCTGCCGGCACAGTACCAAGCCGTAACCATGTCGGCGCAGCAGTCATTGCGAAATCTTGCCTTGCCCACAACCATCCAAGCGGACGAAGAACAGGCGACACGCGACTTTTTGAAACGCATCAATACCGAGCATGCAAATCTTCACCCCGGCAACGATGACTTGCATGCTAGAATCGCAGCCTATGAGCTTTCCGCTAAGATGCAGCTCGCGGCACCAGAGGTCAGCGATCTCTCGCGAGAGCCACACTATGTTCACCAAACCTATGGTACGGACGACCCCAACAAGCTCAAGGCGGCTTATGCCAAGAACTGTTTGCTCGCACGTCGGTTCCTGGAGCAAGGTGTGCGATTCGTGAGCTTGTATTGCGCTTCTCGAGCCAGTGCAGTCGACGGACTTCTCAACTGGGATGCGCACAAGACTCTCAAGGCTGACTACGAACGGCATCTGCCAATCTTCGATCAACCGACCGCTGCATTGCTTAGCGATCTCAAGCAAAGAGGGCTATTGGAAGATACGCTAGTAATCTGGTGTTCTGAGTTTGGGAGAATGCCCATGCATCAGGAGGGGACAGTTGGTCGCGATCATAATCCGGACGCCTTCACAACGTGGATGATGGGTGCAGGAATCAAGGGTGGATTGAGCTACGGCGCGACCGATGAAGTGGGACGAAGAAGTGTCGAGAACATCGTTACGGTATACGACTTTTACGCAACCGTACTCCACCTGCTCGGCCTCGATCATGAAAAATTGACCTACTACCACAACGGTGCCAATCGCCGGTTAACCGACGTTCATGGTCATGTATTAACGGAGGTCTTAACATGAATGGAATTACTAATGTTGTGGTTTGTCTATGGTTGGCAAGTTTCCATTTGTTGATGGCCAATGCGTTCGCGTCCGACGCAGATCGGATCGCTTTCTTCGAGCAAAAGATTCGACCAGTCTTGATCGAGCAATGCTATAGTTGCCATAGTGAAAAGGCAGAAAAACTGCGAGCAAACTTGTTGCTCGATTCGAAGGCAGGTTGGCAGAAAGGGGGCGATAGCGGATTGCCGGCTGTAGTCCCCGGTGAGCCTGATCAGAGTCCATTGATCGCAGGAATTCAACACATCGAACTCGAGATGCCGCCGGACAAACCCAAGCTACCTGAGCCGGTCATCGCAGACTTTATTGCCTGGGTCAAGATGGGAGCGCCAGACCCTCGAGATGGCAAGATAGAGGCAAAACGCGCTGACAAATCATGGTGGTCTCTGCAACCGATTGCATCCTCCGCGGGCCATACGGGTAAATTCACCGACGGACCAATCGACCGCTTCATCAAGGCGAAACTTTTCGAGCACGGTCTACAACATAGCCAACAGGCCGACGCGCGAACTATCATCCGCAGAATGAGCTATGACTTGATTGGCCTGCCACCAAACATGGAGGAAGTAAACGCATTTACAATGGCGTTCGAGCTTAACGCGACTGAGGCAACCTCAAAGTTAGCCGAAAGACTATTGTCGAGTCCGCTCTATGGAGAGCATTGGGGGAGGCATTGGCTGGACGTAGTCCGGTTTGGTGAAAGCAACGGATTCGAACGCAATGTCATCAATGATGATATTTGGCCTTTTCGCGACTATGTGATTCGATCGATCAACGAAGACAAACCGTTTAATCAGTTCATTGTTGAGCATTTGGCGGGCGATGTCGTTGGCAAAGGCAATCCGGAAGTCGAGGTGGGAACAGCCTTTTTGGTCGCAGGTCCATATGACGATGTTGGGAACAGTGATCCCGTAGCCGCTGCCAATATTCGAGCTGCGACGCTTGACGATCCCATTACTGCCACCAGCGGAGCATTTCTTGGTTTGACGATCAATTGCGCACGCTGTCACCATCACAAGTTTGATCCTATTCCGACCGAGGATTACTATCGCATTCGAGATGCCTTTGAGGGGGTAACGCATGCTCGCCGTCTTGTGGCTACGCCTCAGAAACAGCAAGCGCTTTCCGATGCTATGAAACCATTGAATGAAAGCAAATCCAAACTGAATCAAAACCGAAAGGAGATAGAACAGGGGATTGTGGCGAGAGTCAAGCAATTGTTGGAACCGCCCTCGCGACCTAAAGTTGACGTAGTACTTACGGAGGAAACCTTTCCGGCCGTCAATGTGCGGTATCTGAAATTCGTAATGCACGCAAGCACAGGTAGCCCAAAATCGGCAGTCAATTCAAGGCTGACTGAATTCCAAGTCTGGAGTGCCGACTCTTCCGCTCGGAACGTGGCGCTCGCCTCGAACGGGACAGTGGCGACAGGTGCACGTTCGACCGTGGCAGAAGATTTTCCCGAAGCATATGGGCCACAACTTGTGAACGATGGTGTTTTGGGGGAACAATGGTTTGTAGGTTCACCCGCTGCGTTGCTGCTGACCTTCTCAAGGCCTGAAGTGATCGAGCGTATTTCGTTTTCGAATGACAAAGGCAATCAGCACGCCGTTGATAACTCTCGAGGTTCCACTCCCACAGACTACGAGATCTTGGTGTCGATGGATGGCGAGACGTGGAAGACGATTGCTAGTAGTGCTGGCCGAGAACCGTGGACCGAAGAGCATGCCATCGAACGAATGCGAAGCCAGACTATCACTCCCGAGGAAATGGAAGCGATTTCCATAATCGATATGGCTTTGGCTGAAAACGAAAAACAGATTCGGGCCTTACCCAAGTTACAAGAAATGTGGGTGGGCAAATACGAACAACCCAAGGAGCCAACGTTTGTACAAAAAGGTGGCGATCCAACGAAACCGATTGATAGCGTTGCACCATCTGGCCTAGCCGTCTTGGATCACATCATGGAGCCATACACGTTGGATAAGAATGCGGAACAAGGCGAACGGCGATTGGCGCTTGCGAAGTGGATTACCAGCGACGCAAACCCTTTGACCGCACGCGTACTTGCCAATCGAGTGTGGCAGTATCACTTTGGCATTGGGATTGTTGACACCCCGAGCGACTTTGGATTTTTGGGGAGTCGGCCAAGCCATCCCGAGCTACTTGACTACCTCGCTCAAAGGTTGATTGAAAACGGTTGGCGGCTGAAGGATCTGCATCGGGAAATCTTGTCCTCGAAAGCCTATTTACAAGCTTCCAATACCAAGGACGAGAACTTTAAGAAAGGACTCATGATCGACAAATCCGCTCGCTTCCTCTGGCGTTTTCCTCCAAGGCGACTCGGCGCGGAAGAAGTGCGAGACACACTTTTGAAAGTATCGGGCAAACTTGATTTGAAGATGGGTGGTCCCGGATTTCGCCTCTATAAATTTACACAGAACAATGTGTGTACCTATTTCCCTCTCGACAAACACGGGGCAGAAACGTACCGAAGATCGGTGTACCATCAGAACGCGCGAGCGAGTGTGGTAGACGTACTAAATGATTTTGATCTTCCAGACAATTCGTTTGCTGCACCGAAGCGTGCCAACACGACAACCCCATTGCAAGCGTTGACGATGCTTAACCATAGTTTCACTCAAGACATGGCTTCGGCGTTTGTAGAGCAGCTTGGTCAAGTAGACAAACAGGCTGTCGCGGCAAGAACCGTCTCAAAGGCATTCGAGATTGCGTTTCAACGAGCCCCAAGCGATACGGAGCTGAATGCGGCCCGAGGACTCATTCAGGAGCATGGTCTCAAGGCATTCGCCCGCGCGCTTCTCAATTCGAACGAATTGATATTCATCGAATAAAGTTAGGTCCTAACTGGAAGCATTAGCGAGTGTCCGTTAAGTCGCCGAATCTAGTACTTCTGGCCCGTGTGCAGCACGCCCTGGGGGAGCAATGCTACAGGTAGTATGCATCTCGCCACTCGCATTTATGAATGATCATCTCGAAAACGTTGGCAATCTCAATCATTTACCCATAAAAAAATCCATCGATTTAGAATCGATGGATTTTTATCTTTTGGTGTCGACAATCGAAAATTTCGATCAGACCACCACGGTCTCTTTGATTTTCTGTAGAAAATGGTCACCGGTTGCTTTGGTCAATTCCTTGACGTGTTTCTCGGCCTTTTTCAAGTCCTCGTACTCAAATACGGCTACTCTTTTGAGATTTTGATTGAATACTCCCCAGTATAGCTTGATTCGGGGTTCAGCGGCCACCTTGCGTGTTCGCTTCACTTTTGGAGGGGCGGGTGGGGCGTTCGGGTCGACTTCCTTGACGGCCTTCTTCTTGCGTGGTGTTTTTGGCGCGGTTGCCATAGAAAGATAGCTCCGGGTGGGTTTGAAGAAAGCAATATTGGCGCAAAGCCAATCGCGAACGAAGAAGCATATGATGAGCAGTGGAGGCTGTGACAGCAATGAAAGCTTCGTTCAACTCGACAGTCGATCATTATAAACCATTCGGGCCGTTTACTGAACTACCAGCGGCAAAGATGTTCAAAAAAAAGGAATTGGCAGCATAAAACACCGCAAAAAGGATGATTGATAAAATGGATTGCTGTAGTTCTAACCGATCGAGATCATCGATCTCGTCCATCGTAGTTCGCTTAGGATCGATTCGCTTGAACAGCCTGAGGTCAGTACGGTCAAAATTGGATGGCCTTTTGCGATCTTGGTGCCTGCACTAGGTATGTCTGCAAATTGGCTTCCCTTGAGGAGCGAAACTAAGTCGCAGCCCCATCTTTTTGACCACCATTCGTCGGATTGGCTTTGCGTTACAATTAATGGGTCGTTAGCGTAAACGACCAGCTTACCGAGCATGAGGGTGACTGCACTCTTTGCTTCGTGGATGCAGTCGTTCGAGTACTTGCAGAATATCGCGGGACTCATCTTCATGTTGATGCATGCATGGTGCATTTCCACCAAGCCAGCATTCAAGCAAACTTCCAAAATGTCCATGCTTGCGCTCCAGCGAGGATTGATCTCAAGAAGCGTTAACTCACCTTCGTAAAGGAGGAAGTCGGCTTGCCAAAGGCCTAGTAGGCCTGACTCATTACCTGTTGTTCTCGCAAAAAGCTGAAGCTTCGCCAGTTGTTTGTCGCTCAATGAAACGGGGCCATAGGAGCCGGGGTATACATAATTCATTCCAGGTAGTTTGGAATCTGGTATCCATGCAGCCGTTGCTCCAACTAATGTGCTTCCGAATTCGCTGGAAAGGAATGTTACGCCAATCGTTTCCCCTGGAAGGCGCTTTTGGAAATAGAACACTGACTGTTCCTTCGTAAAGTCGTCAGCGAATACATTTGTACTAAACAGTTCTGTAGTGCCGATTCCGCCCGCGCTTTTAAATGGCTTCATAAGCCAATTCAGTTGGCGAAGTGGTTTTTCATAACGTATGACTTCTTGCCAAGTGCGACAGGTAATTGGCCAGCCGATATCGCAGCTGTTAGCCCATTTTGCCCAATTGTCCAATGATCGCATGCAATCAAGTTGATGGGCTGTTGGACCGCACCGATTGGAAGCTGCGCGGCAGCGCTCCAACAGATGTGTTCGGTGCTCCATCCCGCCTGTTAGTAGCAGTGGCGCTGAAGGATACAAGGCATTGAGTGCATCTGGCCATTCAGAATCGTCAAGATGAAAGTGTGATCTGCAATCGCAAATCAAATCTCGATCCGCGCAGACATCCACTGCCACAACGTCAAAACCAGCTTTTTTGGCGATTTGGGAGGCCGCCCGAGCACTAAATCCCACGATAGCAATCGTTTTACCTTGGGAATCGCATACGTCCTTTGGAATCATTCTTTACTCAGGCATCCCATCTTGCGTTGACGATGCAATCCGCAATCTCACATTGACCTGCATGGGCAATTTTGGAATCGATCATTATTGCTTCGAATCAGTCTAGCAGCCCGTAGCTTGAAATCGATAGCATTGTGAGTCAACGATTATTGGAAATTGATTTCAGTCGCAAAACCACTGGAGGCATAATGCGAATCGAAAGTAACTGGGTTATTCGACAAGCCGCCATGTTCGCCGTGGTGTTTTTCATTGCCGGATGTCAAGGATCTCAACTTGGCTCCAAACGCTGGAGCGGTGGCATCTACGGTCAAGGTTCTGAAAACCTGCAGAAATATCGTGCTGCGGCATTTGATCCTTATCCTCTAAACGATATCGGCCCAGAAGTTGTTGGTGGCAGACCTCGAGGATTCATGAATCCGCTTCCCGAGGCGAATCGAAATCAGATAGAGTCGAAAGCTGCCCAACGTCGTGCCATGGGATCCGGGTGGTAAGACCAGCCGCATGCCATCTCTATTGTCATTCGCGCCGGCAACACGTGTCGGGAAACTAACAAATTTGAACAATCGTTCGACAATTATGACCAAATCGAACAACGCGTTCAAAAGCTATGTCTTTGCAACTCTTCATTTACATTATTGCCTAACCAATGACGAAGCAGGCAGCTGAGGACCGTTGGCCTCTTGCAAATTTGCGGTTGTTTTTCGTTGCCGATTCTTTCAGGCTTTGTGGCGAGCCTGCAGCTCCGCTCCTGCCGAAGTATTTCTTGAATCGCCATACCAAGTCTACCCACATGCGACCGTCGATTCCAATTCGC
>JANLUJ010001087.1:0-2092 GCA_031363425.1 Pirellula sp. | reverse complement strand
GGATTCTTCGAAGGAAGCAAGGGATTCATCGAATCTTCCCAAGTCTCGCTTGACACCGCCGAGTTGATTCAATGTTTCCGCGCGAGCTGCCTTGGATTGCTCATCGGTAGGTGCGATCTTGTGAAGCTGGTCGTAATATGGTAACGCTGCTTCGAGCAACTTGTGTCGCAGTTGACGAAAGCTTGGATGGTCCAGTTGCTCGTCTTGCGTTACGCGGAGCAAGTACGTATCGACGGCTTCCTTCGCTATTCGATAACGCTCATCGAGTTGTTGTTTTGCGATTTCGGTTTGTGCTTGCGAGTCTCGTGCCTGAATGGCTTGCCAAGTGGCGACCGCCGTGCCGATGATCAAGGCCGCGGCCACGAGCGTCGCTGCAGATAATGATGCTCGATTCCGGCTGGCTAATTTGCGAAAGCGGTAGATAGCCGATGGCGGGCAAGCGTGTACCGCTTCGTCATTGAGGAAACGTTGCACATCGTCGGCGAATTCGTTGGCCGTGTCGTAACGTCGGTTGCGGTCCTTGTCCAGCGCCTTCATTACAATCCAGTCGAGTTCGCCCCGGACCATCTTCGTCAACTTGGCCGGCTCCATCTGCCGCTGGGCCGAAATGGACACCAAAGTCTCGCCCGAATTATTTAGCCGTGTACTCGGTTTGGGCGGCTCTTCTTCTTTAATCAGGCGGAGGATCTCCGCGAAGCTTGTCTCCTTCATTCGCTTGTCACTTAGCGGGGTACTACCCGTGAGCAACTCGTACAAAAGCACGCCCAAAGAGTAGATGTCGCTGCGTGTATCAACACCCAGAGCATTCATTTCCGCTTGCTCGGGGCTCATGTATTCCAAAGTGCCGATCATCGTGCCATACTGCGTGAACAGCGTGCGTTCGGTCAGTTTTTGCTCGGTGGCCTTGGCTACGCCGAAGTCAATTACCTTGGGGACTGGTTTGCCGTCGTAAAGAGTGACCATCACGTTTGATGGCTTGATGTCGCGGTGGATAATCCCGTTTTGGTGCGCGTGCTGAATCGCTTTGCAGACGGGCACGAACAACTCCAGCCGCTGTCGGGGAGTCATCTTGGCGTCATCGCAGTACTTGGTGATCGGCAGACCATGGACCAGTTCCATGACGAAATAGGGGCGACCCGATTCGGTGGCCCCAGCGTCGAGCACTCGTGAAATGTTAACGTGGTCCATCACCGCCAAAGCTTGCCGTTCGGCCTCGAAACGCGCGATGACTTGCCGGCTGTCCATACCCGGTTTAATGACTTTGAGTGCCACTTTGCGTTTGACGGGTTCGATCTGCTCGGCCATGAAAACGGTGCCCATGCCCCCTTCGCCGATCTGCTGCAGGAGTTTGTAAGGGCCGATCTGGGTGCCGGGCTTTTCCACAAGTATTTGGTCGATTACGGGGGATGCGCCGACGATTGGCGGAACTTGAAGAAAACTGCCGAGATCCTTATGTGTAAAAATTAGTCCCTCAATGTGCCTTCGAAGATTCTCGTTTTGCGCACATGCCGCCTCAATGTATTGCAATCGCTCCTCTGGGCCGGCAATCGCAAGTGCTTTTTCAAATATGTCGCGTTCATTCATGGCAATTCTCATTACATAGGAAGGCGAAACGACGCTTCCCAATTACTATGCGAAATCCAGTGTGGAAATTCGCCAAAGAAATTGGAAGAATTTGTCCGGTAGCACCTTCAGCAGACTGGGAAGCAGCTTGGATTCAGGCTAGTCGCATCGTAACTTCTTGAGCAACCAAGCGCGTGCATATTCCCAAATGCGGTCGGCCGTTCTGGGCGAAACATTCAGAACTTCAGCTGCCTGCTTGGAGGTAAGGCCCGCGAAATACCGTAAACTGACCAATTCAGCGGCCTCTGGATCTACTTCTTCCAATTCCTTCAAAGCATCGTCCAACTCGCAGATGTCGTCCTCGGGCTCTGGCCCAACTAAAACCAATTCGTCCAGTTCTTCTCGCACCAATTCCCCGCCTCGTTTAAGACTCTGTTTGCGACGAGCATTTTCGACAAGGATGCGCCTCATCGCCTCAGAAGCTGCGGCAAAAAAATGTCGACGGCTATCCCAATGCTGCGCCTTTTCC
>JANLUJ010000990.1:0-1623 GCA_031363425.1 Pirellula sp. | reverse complement strand
CAGCTTGAACATCCAGGCATCGTGCCTGTGTATGCCTTGGGGACTGACGACCATGGAAATCCGTTCTATGCGATGCGGTTCATACGGGGCGAGAATCTCCAATCACGCATTCGCGCATTCCACACAATGCGAAATGCGAACAGACAATCCGTCGACGGTCCAGAGTTGCGCGATCTTCTTCGGCGTTTCATCGACGTTTGCAATGCCGTCGACTACGCCCACGATCGCGGCGTTTTACATCGTGATTTGAAGCCTGGCAATGTCATGTTGGGGAAACATGGAGAGACATTGGTGGTCGATTGGGGACTCGCCAAGTCCCGCGCGCGCAGTTTGGATGTAGGCCCTAACCATGCGAATATATTCAATAGCGAACGACCGGTCCAATCAAGCGATTCGGATCCTAGCACAGAAACACGTGACGGCAGCGCCATCGGCACGCCTGCCTACGCACCTCCGGAACAGCTACTTGGCCAGCTAGATCGCATTGGTCCCGCATCCGACGTTTATGCACTGGGCGCCATCTTGTACGAGCTGTTAACCGGCCTTGCACCAGCCACAGGCGCGTCGGTTCAGGAAGTCATTGCCAATGCCATACAGGGCAAAATACGTCGTCCACTCACCTTGGAGCCAACGATTCCTAAATCGCTGGATGCAATCTGCCGCAAGGCCATGGCTCTGCAAATGGAGGATCGTTATTCGACCGCGCGAGAGCTCAAGCGTGACGTGGAATGTTGGCTCAATGACTCTTTGGTGACGGCATATACGGAGCCATTTGGTACGCGAGTGAAACGGTTTATTCGAAAGCACCCGGCAGGGGCTGCGGGATTGTCGGCGACTTTGCTATTAGGCACTCTTGGTACGATTTTTTTTGCAACGGTCGTTTCAAACCACAATGGTGCTCTCGCGTCCAAAAATGCTGCGATCGAATTGCAAGCGTATGAGTTGAAAAGCAGCAACGAATCGATCCAAGAAAAATCTGCAATTTTGCGTCGAACTACTGCGGAACACGCATTGGTCGTCGGGGCCAGTGCATTCGACAACGGCCGATTGGATCTCGGACGCCGTTCTCTCATGTCAGCATTTTCGCTTTCCAAATCCGATTCTAAACTACACGAAGAAGTGAAACAGATCGTCATGGATCGGCTCACTCAAGGAAGTTTAAGTCTATTGGGTTCACAGTTGGACAACGAAAGCCTTTCACTTAGCCCTGATGGTAGGAGGATTGCAACCTTTTCGAGGAATTGGATTACACGGATTTGGGATGCGTACTCGGGCCTTCCTATAACCAAGCCGATGCAGGGTCTCCCTTTAACTGAAATTATTACATATCGGGCGCGGTGAGTCTTCTCTCGTGATGTAGTCGAATACTTTTTGGCGATACTCATTTCCACCGAGGCCTTCGAGATAGTCACCATAACGAGACCACATGAGTTCGTGGATTGGAACGGTTTCTTGAACGACCAAGTCGGTAATCCAGACCGATCCGCCTGGCTTGAGCAGCGACAGAATCTTCTCAAACGCGGCCTGCCAATCTTCGTCGCCTCTCAAGTGATGAAGCACCGCGGCAGCCAGGATCACATCGAAGCTTTCGGTCGGCAAAGCAGCATCTCGGAAATCATGCTG
>JANLUJ010000978.1:0-8554 GCA_031363425.1 Pirellula sp. | reverse complement strand
CAGCTTGAATGCATGCACCACTTTGCACCAATGTGCCGTACGACACCCATTTACATGAAGGACTTCAAACTTCGATTTCGGCCTCTAAGCACGACGACATAGTCAAGCGTTTAGAACCAACGTGATTCGTAGAATGAACCAGTTTGCCTTATGAAAGATCTACAAGCGATCGCGCGATACATGCGCCTTCCAGAAGACCAACTCAAATTCCCAATCGAGTTGCTCAATCAAGGGTACGAACCGAATTATCTCGCAAACTATCGGCCCGATGAGCTTGGAAATATCGACGAGCAGACATTGTCGATACTGCGCAGAGCTCTGAACTATTCGGAGTCGTTGAAGGCGCATAAGGAGAAAGTAAAGCAGACGCTCGATCGCGAACAGCAATGGAATGAAACTGTCGCGTCGGTTGTCGCGCAAGCCAACACCATATCCCAGGTCGATACAGTCACGCGTCATCTCCGTGCGCGTAAGAACTCTAGGAGCGTTTCCGAAAAATGCCCGCAAGTTGAAATTGTTGGCCAAGCAATTCTGACCATGCAAACGGACGCTCCCAAAGATCTATTGGCATGGGTCGCGGAGGTAGCGAGCGTTCCGCTCGAACAAGCGGCCGATGTCCTAGAGCAAACAAAGCGATGGATGGTTTTTTTGCTAAGTGAAGATGTTCGATTGATGCAGGAATTGCAACGATCACTTCTTCGAAAGGCCGGTGTCTCCGTAAAGGTATTGCCGGATCCGCCTAAAGGTAGTGATGCAGAAAAGCAACTGGATCGTGCCGAAGCCAACCCGCAGACTCAACCAGTTACCGGGGCGTCTATCCCAGACGCGACAGTTCCAGCCGTTGTCGCAGATGTTGCGCCGGAACCGGTTGCTGCAATTCCAGACGTTGCGTTAGCTGAGATCGATGTTCCAGAGCCCAACCAAAATAATGCGGTCCAGAACGACGCGGTAGTCGAATCCATCTCCTCAGCAATTGACCAATCGCCACGGCCCGAATCGGAAAGTGTAGCTGTCGATAACAGTGTAGCTGTCGATAACAGTGTAGCTGTCGATAACCGTGTAGCTGTCGATAACCGTGTAGCTGTCGATAACCGTGTAGCTGTCGACAACAAAGCGAACTCGCCTGATTCGGTCGCACCGATGATTGCGGAGTTTCATCAGGGGCGAAAACAACAAGGAAAGGGGATTAAGACCAAGACTCTTTCAGACAAGCAGCTTTCCCCTCGGCAACGTCGACGAAAATGGTTGCGAAGCATTTTGGAATCCTATGCTAGGTTAAAGAAACCGCTTACGGCACTAACTCCTTATCAAATTTTGATGTTATCTAGAGGCCAGCGTTCACAAATTGTGGCGCTCCAATTTCACTACGATGAGAGGCCGCTCGTACAAGTTTGCAGGGAATCGCTATGTCCTGGGCGACATCCGATGCATCATTGGCTTTTGGAAGTTGCCGAGGACGGCCTCAAGAACCATATACTTCCCCGGTTGCATCAAGATGTCATGAGCATTTTGGAAGAGGATGCACATACCGATCTGACAGAGGCTGCAGTCGTGCATTTGCAGAGTTCACTTCTGCAGCGACCAGTCCACGGCCATCGAATTCTAATTGTCGATGCCATTGGGCCGAAGATGGCAGCGATTGCAATCGTGGATGCGGATGGAAAGGTTGTATTCACCAATGAAATTCCATGCAACAGCAATCGATCCGATGTGGTCGCGCAAAACGTGGTTTCACTCGGACAATGGATTCATGAGTACAAAGTAACGCTCTTGGCGATTTCGAATGGGCCTGCACGTCGTTACCTGATCCACACGGTGTCAGAATTGCTTAAGCAATCTTCCGAAGGTTCCTTGTACTGGACGATGGTGGACCGAGCGGGCGCGGATGCCTACTGCATGTCGAGAGGATGCTTGGTAGAGCTTCCAAACATTTCGCGCCGTCACCGCGCGGCCGTTTGGCTTGCGCTGCGTTTGCAGGACCCACTTAAGCAAATACTAAAAGTGGATCCAGTGCGATTGCGGCTCGGTTCCTACCAACGTGAATTGCCGCAACGCGAGCTGGAAGCTGCCTTGCAAGATGCTGTTTCGACGGCTATTACTCAAGCTGGAGTGGATGTGTTTCATGCTGACGTTGATGTCTTGAATCGCATCCCAGGCATGACGATGGATGCAGCCAAGGCTGTTGTTAAGGCTTGTCACGACGACAATATTGTCAATCGTGAAGCCCTCATGGCAGTCCTTCGCGAGCATTTGACCGAGATGCAGTCACGACAGGCAATCGGCTTTTTAAAGGTTTACGGTAGCACCGAGCCGTTAGACGGCACAACCATTCATCCGGATGACTATCGTTTGGCAGAGCGATTGGTTGCTCACGCAAGCCTCGCATTGCCCGTTTCCTGCCCATCCAACTGGTCAAAACCAGACTACCATCAACTTGCAGTCGCGACAGCGATTGCCATTGTCGAACACGCAAAGCAAACGGAGGAACAGCCGTTTGGCGAATCATTGGACTCGCCTGAGTCCACAAGCGACGAATTGGACGACATGCCGTCGGAACACGAAGTGGACATGTCCGCGCCGACGGAAGCTGAGACAGAAGCTGCGGCAATCGAGTCCACCTCAATCGAAACGACGAGTCCTGTTTCAGAAACTTCCAATGAGGTTTCTGATGTTGCAGTAACGGTTCAACCGCCTCGCATTGCAGTCCCGATGCCAGCCATCCCATCGGGGCCGATGGAACGTCCGACTCACACGATTGATGTCGAACGGCTTGCTCGAAGCTGGCAAGTCGGTCGCGAAAAAATGAAAAGAGTTGCAAACTGTTTGCAGTTTGCATTCACCGATAGTCGTGACTTTCAGTATCCACTGCCGCTTCTAAGCAAAGTGCCCAGACTAGAGGGATTGCAAAGCGGAACCATGCTACAGGCACTGGTAATCGGTGTTGCCGACTTTGGAGTTTTTGTGGACCTTGGACCGGAGTGCAGTGGATTGATTCACATTAGTCGGTTGGCACCTGACTTCATCGAAGACCCACATCAACACGTTCAAGTCGGCGATTTGATACCGGTCTGGGTTCTCAACGTAGATGAAAAGAAGAAGCGGGTCTCGCTCACTGCGATCCCACCTGGAACTCCGTCGCGACGACACGATTCACAACAGAGTGTCCAGGAAAACACGCAGGATCGTCGCAATGATCGCAGACCTCCAGCCCCAGAAAATCGAAGCCCCATGCCTTCGGGCGCAGGCGCCGATCGTAGCCGCGGATCGTCGGGTGGAAGCAGACCTAGCGGTGGCGACAATCGTGGTGGTGGCGACAATCGGGGCGCGGGCGAAAATCGCAGCGGACCGAATCGCGGCAGCAGGCCAACTGGACGAGACAATAACCGCGATCGATCTCGAAGTAACGCAAGGTCTGAGGATCAAGGATCTCGCAGGCAAACGCGGGTTGACCCACCGAAGCCTGTTACGCCAATTACCGATGCCATGCAGACTGGCAAGGAACCACTTCGTTCTTTCTCGGACTTGTTGCAGTTTATGAAAAAAGAACGTGAGGAACCAGTTGCGACAAAGCCCGCAGCGGAAATGGTTTCTGCGCAGAAGGTTGAGGCCATCGATTCAACCCAGGGTTCAACGGATTCGGGAAATGAGAGTATTGTTGGCCACACCGAATCAAGCGAACGTACTGACGCGCCCGACACTTCTGCCTGAGAAATCCATGTCTGAATTTGACGACAAACTAAAGCAAGCCGCTGCGCGCGGCGCAAATCGAGCGAACCAATCCCTATCGGAATCAGAGCGCAAGCGGATTGAAACGGAGGAGTTTCGCAGCCTCCACAGCAAGTCGAGGCTAGAGCTTTCCGATCGAATCGAATCGGTCATCAAAAAGGTTGCGGATCTTTTTCCAGGTTTTCAGTTCACAACCGTTTTTGGAGACGCAGGCTGGGGTGCGGCGTGTGTCCGCGACGATTTAGTCATGGAGCGCGGGCAACGTAAGAACAAGTACAGCCGTTTTGAAATGGTCGTGCGTCCTGTTAATGAGTTCTTTATACTCGACCTGCAGGCCAAAGGTACAATCGCCAATCGAGAGTTGATGACGCGAAGTTTTTATCAACCCCTTGGAGAAGTCGACCTCGATAAATTTCGCGATCTGATCGACGCATGGGCTCTTACCTACGCCGAGCTCTACGCCGCAAATCGATAGTTGACGAACTCCTGTGGGAGCGAACTCCGTGGGTAGCCAAAAAGCCCGAACGATCCACCGGTCAAGCCGGTGGGATTCAGAAATACCGCAGGCTTGTCCTGCTGGATTGTTCTGCTTCCAAGCTAAACAAGGCGAACGGCCCCATGAGGACCGCCGTGCCACACTAAGCCTTTTTGGCGGCGTCGTAGCGTTTGGTAACTTCGTTCCAGTTGACCACGTTCCAAAATGCCGCAATGTAATCGGGTCGGCGATTTTGATATTTGAGATAGTAAGCGTGTTCCCAAACGTCCATACCGAGAATAGGAGTTCCATCGATGCCCGCGACGGCCTTGCCCATCAAAGGACTATCTTGATTGGCAGTTGAGCCAATTTCCAGTTTGCCTTTGTTGACAACGAGCCAAGCCCATCCGCTGCCGAAGCGTGTGGTTCCCGCGGTCCCGAACTTTTCCTTGAATGCGTCGAAGCTACCAAAGGTCGCTTCGAGATCGGCTAACAAAGCGCCGCTGGGTTTCCCGCCAGCATTCCAGCCTATCACCTGCCAAAAGAAGGAGTGGTTGACGTGACCACCGGCATTGTTGCGAACCACCATGCGTTTGTCCTCCGGCACAACGCTCAAGTCCTTGATAAGCTCTTCGGCCGTTTTGGATTCAAGAGGTGTACCGTCTACGGCTTTGTTCAAGTTAGTTATGTAAGCCTGATGGTGCTTGCCGTGGTGGATTTCCATCGTTTGGGTATCGATGTGCGGTTCCATCGCATCGGACTTATATGGCAAAGGCGGCAGTGTGTGAGCCATGTGAGCTACTCCAGAGTGAAATTGGCGACTTGGTGTTGAAATTTGGATGAATACGGAAGTGGTTACGCAGCTTTTTTTCATCCACTGCGACTCTTTAGTGTACGCATCCCTGGGCCTTTCGCCAGTGGCAGCACGTCCCTAAGAAATCGGTTCTTCCTAGTTGTACGCACAAGTCGTTGCAAGTCATCGACGAAAACGCTAAAGTTTTAGTGCCTCACCCGCGGAATTTTACTATTTCCTCACCTTCGTTGATTCAAAAAAATCATGGCCAGTGTATTTATCCCATCGCAGCAGAGAACGATTGACAATCCAACAGAGATTTCCGATTTTCTGAAACCGTTTGGCATTTGGTTCGAACAATGGCAGGTCGCTGGGCGACTAAGTCCGACCGCAACCGACCAGGACATATTGACAGAATACGCCCCTGAAATCGAACTGGTCAAGCAAAAAGGGGGCTTTGTTACCGCAGATGTCATCAATGTTCGCGCGGAGACGCCCAACCTGGACGCAATGCTCCAGAAATTCAACAAGGAACATATTCACAGTGAGGATGAAGTGCGGTTTACCGTTTCCGGAAAGGGGATCTTTCACTTGGATCCTGAAGGCGGACCAGTGTTCGGTGTAACAGTTGAAAGCGGTGATATGATCAATGTCCCTCGTGGTATGAAACATTGGTTCAATTTATGCGACGATCGTCACATTCGATGCATTCGCTTTTTTGAGGATATGGCGGGTTGGACGCCTCACTACGTGGAGCAAGGGGTCCATGGCGATTTCAGCCCAATGTGTTTCGGTGGCAGTTTTATGCCTCCCGCCAAGCGAATGGAATCGGTAATACAGCCGTAACACCAATGGCCACACTTAAAGCCCAGTGTGTTCTACTCGACATCGAAGGGACCGTCTCGGATATACGGTTTGTATACGATGTTATGTTTCCATATGCCAAAGAGAACATGGAGCGGTTCCTGTTGAAAAACTGGGAGTCGCTTGCCGTGCAACGTGCTATTGAAACCGTCGCCAGGGATGCAGGGATCTCGTCCGTAAAAAATTGGCTTGGTCCGAATTGGCAATCCGGTGACCGCAGCGCTGTCTTGAAACTCTCCGAGCATTGCCAGCAATTGATGTCCACTGACAGCAAGGCGACTGGTCTCAAATTATTGCAAGGGGTGGTTTGGCAGTTTGGCTTCGAGAGCGGGGCATTGAGGGCTGAATTGTTTTCGGATGTTCTTCCGGCGCTCGAAGAGTGGAAAGCGAGCGGACTGGATTTGAGAATATATTCATCTGGCAGTGTGTTAGCTCAAAGGATGTTTTTCAAACATACGGTGCTTGGTGACCTTACGGATTTGTTCAGTGCTTACTATGACACTTCGATTGGAAACAAAAGGGATGTTACTAGCTACGAACGAATAGCAGTTGAAACGCAATTCGATCCCAGTGACATCGTTTTTGTGACAGATGTTCATGCAGAACTTTTGGCAGCCAGCCAAGCTGGCATGCAAGTTGTCGCAAGCGTTCGGCCTAACAATCTTCCCCTGCCTGCGGAGTTTACCGGTCTTACCATAACAAGCTTTTCGCAACTCGATTTCGCAAGTCCTATTCGCTTGTCTGACACTTAGACATTGTTAGTATTACAACGCACTGAAGTCATTTAGAGGCGGACCTTGCGGGTTAGGAAAACTACGAAACCCAAGGCAAACTATTTCCGCTTTTTTGGATGCTAATTTCCATGATGGAACGGCGGTTGCTCTGTTTAGCGTTCTAGATAGCCAGCCGAGAGTGCAAGGATCGTGACGGAAACGATGATCCAATAAACAACGGGCTATCACCGAAAGCCAAATGGAAATACTGCTTTCGGATGGGGCGCCATGGAGGGGGTTTTGCATGATGAAGACTTTAATTTCTTTTGTTCGATTTAGTTTTTTTTTGTTAGCTATGACTTTCGCGAGTCATTCCATTGGTTTGGGACAAGTTGCGTTTGACGTGAACCCAATGGCGCCAGCGCGTGAAACGAGAACGATCGGGCTGTTGAACCAATTACCGAACTCACGCATGGTCGATGTGCAGCTAGATGTGTCGGCTTTGTTTACGCCGGGTGACGTAGCGGTTATCACCGAGTACACGGTTCGCATCGTTAGCCGACATGAGGATGTCCAAGTCGCGGACTATTTCCCTCGCACAGAACTGCAGAGCGATGTATTTGGTCCGATGCAGATTAGCCAAGAAGGGGACCGGGTTCGGGAAGCTGCAATTCGAGGCGCTGGTGGTTACCCGGGAGTGGGCTCGGCACAAGGCTATGCCTACTATCACGACAATTCGCATGAAACGGTTCACTATGCTAAGAAGCCTTCCATGGAGTTGGTGAACGCAGCCGGTACGCTAGAGCGTCGTCGGGGTGTCTATTTCAAAGTGCGTCAATCGTCCCAAACAACGCTTGAAGGGGCGCGTCCATTTCGGATCGTGTTTGAAGTCCCGAATTCTTGGCGCGCGGACTTGCTAGACGTGACGATTGAAGCAGCTGGCTTGGAAAACTCGCACTCCAAACGCCCACGTGTTCTTTCCACACAGCAGTTTGTGGTCGCGCTCTACCAAGAGTCCGATGACAATGCCGCGAATGCTGCCACCCGATATGTTCGTCAGCAAGAAAATTTAAAGAACTTCGCGAAGACTTTTGCGAAAACGATCGAGCAACGAAGTTATCCCACTCCGATTCACAGGCTAGGTGCAAAACTCGATATGTATGAGCCGTCGATTCCTCAACAATGGTTGGAGACCTTGGTTTACCAACAGGGCATCTCATACAACCTTACAAAGCTTTCCCATTTACCAGTGGACGTTCGAGTTGCAATCTTGAACTACCTCGATCAAAAGCACTTGATGGAATCGATGTCGGGGACACTTCAAAATGCTTCGATGGTATCGAGAGGCATCTCCCAAGACTTTGTTCGTCGCTAAGGCGATCGTTGGTCTGAAATTTCCCCGTCGCATGGCCCTCTGGGCAACGCTGTGAAGCATTTCTGGACGGTTGGGGCTTGCCCTGGGCTGTTAAAAATTCGGGGTTGTGGAGCATTTAGAGTTGCGCAACTTTTCATCCTGAAAGGATATCAGACAATAGCCGGTGGTTGAGCGGAGCGACACCACCGGAAAAGGATTCGTGCAGTGCGTTCCGATCCTGAAGGGATCGAAGAATCTATGACCCCTTCAGGGTCATTCGCGTCTCCTTTCGTTCCCCGGGGGTGCGGCTTCGTGGCGCCCCCTGGCTAATGTCTGCAATCCCTATCGGGATAAAAGCGGAAGAATTATCGAATGAAATGGACACGTAAATCATTAAGTCAATACCAGTACCTTTCGCCTTGTTTAGCTTGAAAGCAGAACAATCCAGCAGCTGCGGTATTTCTGAATCCCACTGGCGATCGGTGCTGTGGTTGGATTTTGGATCCCATTTCGTCGGAGCCAAGAACAGTCAACGAATCCACAAGCCTACACGCAAGATTGATTATGTCTTTGTGCAACGTGACGGCCCATGGATCATCGATTCAGTCCAAGCGCTCGATGCAACTGTG
>JANLUJ010000963.1:0-10599 GCA_031363425.1 Pirellula sp. | reverse complement strand
GCGAATACTTAGGATGGATTATGCAAATGCAAATCAACAAAACTTTCGGTTCCCTGGTGGCTCTTCGCCATAAGAGGGTTGGCTTTACGTTGGTAGAGTTATTGGTGGTTATTGCGATCATCGGAATACTGGTTGGGCTACTCTTGCCAGCAGTCCAAGCCGCACGTGAAGCCGCGCGTAGAATGCAGTGTTCGAACAATCTGAAGCAATTGGGTCTATCCGTGTTGAATCACGAAAGTGGGCTGAAGCGATTTCCTAAAGGGACGATTGGTCGAGCGCTACCAAGCGGCAATTATCCGGCTGCGGCCCCATTTCCGCCGCGCACACCGTTCATTGCCCACATCCTGCCGTATATCGAGCAGGGAAACATTTACTCGCTATACGATCTCATGTTGAACTTTAACGACAATCTCAATGCTCAAGCTCGGTCCCAGAGACTACCCTTTATGCAGTGCCCGTCGGATCAGCAGAATGATGCGTGGACGCCCACGAATGATTTCAAAGGAAATTACGGTGTGAACTGGGGACGCTGGAACTTCATCGATCAAGGAGGTCCGGTTGCCAACCCAGCCCCGTTTAACGTCACGCATAGTGCTGGCAGGTCACCCTTCTACATCGATTACGGAGCCAAGTTTGGTGACATTGCGGACGGATCTTCTAATACGCTTATGATGATGGAAATGCTCCAGCCACCGCGAGATCATAGCGGACAACTCACCGATCGACGTGGTCGCATTTGGAATGATGATTCGGGCTGCTACCAAATCTCGGCTCGCATTGCACCCAATAGCCGATCTCCAGACTTTGGTCAGTGTATCGACAATCCTTTACAGGGTTGGCCCTGCACGCGAAACACGGCCCAAACGCTCGAGTTCTTCATGGGTAGCCGAAGCCGACATACGGGCGGTGTCAACGTGGTCTTATGCGATGGCAGTGTTCAATTTATCAGCAATAGCGTCGACTTAGTCGGCTGGGCGTCGATGAGTGGAATGGCCGACGGCGCTGTTGTATCCGGAGTGCTTCAATGATGGGAACGAGACGAAACAGTTTGTCTCTTCGAGATTGGCCGGCATTTTCGCTCATCAGTTTACAACTCGTTCTGATGGGCTGCTCCGACGACGGGAGGAGCACGGGGCGAGTGCATGGGGAAATTACCATTGATGGAACACCTCTCGCGGAAGGACAAATCCGATTTTTCGCGGTCGATGGAGGGATCGGCTCCGACGGCGTCGTAACCAACGGAAAGTATGACATCGCGGCTCGAGACGGAATGTCTGGCGGCAAGTATCGGGTCGAGATATCTTTCGAGAAGAAGACTGGTAAGAAGGTTCCCGATCGCGATGGTGGACCCGGCGATATGAAGGAAGAAGTCATCGAATCGTTACCCGCCAAATACAACAAGAACTCCACGCTTCAGATCGACTATGATCCCAAAGCCCTCAAACCATACGATTTCAAACTGTAATTTACTGTGAAAAACGTCGTTCCATTTGTGTTATTTTGTTTTGCTTCTTGCCTTCCCACAACGTCAGCCTACGGCGATCGTTTACCGAACATCGTACTGATCATGGCAGATGATCTAGGATACGGTGGACTGGGTTGCTATGGCCAGTCGAAAGTTGCCACACCGAATCTAGATCAGCTCGCAAACCGAGGGATGCGATTCACTCAAGCATACGCTGGTTGTTGCATGTGTGCCCCTTCTCGCTGTGTTCTCCTGACGGGCCTGCACACCGGACATTGCCGAGTTCGAGCCAACGATCCCAAGCAACGCCTGACACCAGTGGACGTAACCTTCGTCGAGCTGTTGCAAAAAGCCGGCTATGCTACGGCTGGGTTTGGCAAATGGGGACTTGGAGATTCTGGAACTACGGGCGAACCGTATCGACATGGTTTTGGCAACTGGGTAGGTTACCTGGACCAAGCAGACGCACATTTCCACTATCCTGATTGGATCTGGAAGGATCGAACCAAGTTCTTTCTGTCTGGAAACAAACACGAAAAATCCGAGCGCCACACTTATGCGCCGGACGTAATGCACAATGCGGCGATCGAGTTTATTCGAGCTAACAAGGACTCCCCCTTCTTCTGCTACCTTGCGACCACAATTCCGCATGCAGAACTTCTCGTTCCCCCCGATTCACTTGCTGAGTATGAGGGTCGGTTTTTGGAAAGTCCCTATGTGGGGGACAGATATGCATCGAATGAAAAGCCGCGGGCTACTTACGCGGCCATGGTAACACGCATGGATCGCGACATTGGACGATTGATTAAACTACTCAAGGATCTTGATCTCGACAACGACACGCTTGTTATTTTCACGAGCGACAACGGCCCAATCAACGCAGGTGGAGCCGATCCCGATTTTTTTCAGAACGGTGGTGGCCTGCGCGGCTGGAAGTTCAGTCTGTACGAAGGTGGGATTCGTGTTCCTTTTATTGCGTCTTGGCCTGGAATGATCAAAGCTGGAACCACCAACGATAGAGCCATTTCGCATGACGATATTTTTCCAACACTTTGTGAGATAGCAAAAGTAGCGCCCCCAAAAAGTCTCGATGGTGCATCGCTGTTGCCTACCATGACGGGATCTCAACAACCCACGGTCAAAGAACATTTCTACTGGGAGTCTCCCAGCAAGGATGGACTCATGCAAGCGATCCGCTATGAAAACCTCAAGGGGATTCGACCCAGGGCAAATGCCCCTTTCGAGCTATACGATCTAATGGCCGATCCGTCTGAGAGAAACAATCTGGCAAAAGATCAGCCCGAACTTGCTTCACGGCTAGAAAAGGAAATGGCATCTCTAAGTACTGGGTCGGTTCCATGACGTCACAGGTGCGCCCAACGGGGCATAATGTTTTGGTGATGACGAATCTAGTGTACGCGGTTTACTTTGCGATACTCGGGTTTGGAAATCTTAAGGTAGTCGCAAGTGATTTTTCATTCACAGTTGTCGATGCGGACTCGAGACAGCCTATTGCCGCACGCATATATGTGCATTCAGTCATAACTGACACATACCATTTCGTTCGATCGTTAAGTGCAGTGGCGGCAGTTCCCTATCAGAAACAAAGCAAAGCGAACTCCAGGTCGGTGGAGATCCATACGAGCGTACCCGCTGGCGCATTTGTCGCAGAGAATTTGCCTGCCGCCAGTTACACAGTTACGGTTGAGAAAGGCAAGGAGTATTTTCCATTTTCCATTTCTTTCGATCTCAAGGAAAACCAAAGTAGACCACACGAAACGCTCGAGTTGAAGCGTTGGATCAACATGGAAGAGCGCGGTTGGTACAGCGGCGAAACTCATTTGCATCGCCCCTGGGATCAACTGCCTGTGATTCTGTTGGCCGAAGACCTCAACGTAGCCATGCCAATTACCTACTGGGTCATCGATGCCTATGATGCCCCAAGGCCGTGGGACAAGAACCCGCCCGGCACCCTGCCGGATCGATTGATTGAAGTGGACAGGACGCACGTCGTTTGGCCTCGCAATACCGAATATGAGATTAGCAAGGTATTTGGCAAGCCTCACATCTTGGGTGCGTTGTTCGTCCTCAATCATACCGATCCGATACCCCTGGGTGCGCCCAATTGGAGACCGGTAGCAGAGCACGCTCGCTCGGTGGGCGCGCTGATGGATTTGGACAAATTGGATTGGCCATTTGCTATGACGTTACCACATTCAACGGGTGCGACGTTGTATGAATTGGCGAATAATCACATGTGGCGAACCGAGTTTGGACTGACCAAATGGATTTCCGAAGCGCCGGCTTTCTTGCAACCTCCGAAGGGTGGTTCTGGAGGAGACGAACGGGATTGGTTGGCATATACACTCGGCCAATTCTATACGCTGCTTGACGCGGGCTTTCGTTTGGTCCCCACGGCAGGCACCGCGAGCGGCGTACACCCTGTACCTCCAGGCTTTGGCCGAGTCTACGTCCATCTTGAGGGTGAGTTCTCGTATGATAAATGGATCGAAGGGCTCTCGCGTGGACGCAGTTTTGTTACAACTGGGCCGATGATTCTCGCGCAATTCAATCGACAGCCACCTGGATCTACATTGACTCAAGGGGCGGGAGTCTTAACAGGTGAAGTTCTAAGCGAGTACCAGCTCGAGAGCCTCGAAGTCATCCGCGACGGCATCGTGGTGTCTAGACTTGTCAGGGCGAATGTTCGCACAGAATCAGGCGGTTATCGCAATACGTTGCACTATGATTTCGACGTTGAATCTAGCGGTTGGCTATGTGTTCGGTGTACGGAGGATAGGCCAGATCGACGAGTACGATTCGCGCACACCGCGCCCTGGTGGCTCGAGGTTGCTGCCAAGCCACTTTTGCTAATGCAACATGAAAAAGACTATCTTGTAAAACGAGTCTCCGATGAAATCACGAGAAGCAAAAACGTATTACCTGCTTCGGCATTGGCAGAATACATCGCTGCACTCGAGAACCTAGAAGCGATGAAGACACGAATGCCTTTTTCAGCGGCGAATGACGATCTCAAGAAAGATTGACTTCAAATGATGATGCCAGAATCGTCCTGCGTGGAACTCATTTTAGTCTGAAAGTAGTGCGGCTTGCTCATGTCCGATTCCCTTCCGACAAGCTTCTGCGATTTCCACAAGGCTGTGCCTATCTGCTAGTTTCCTAGATTCGGCAGGATGCATGCCTGGCTCATCAACTGTGGAAGCGTCGTACTCCTGCGGGAATAGTTTACCAGCAACCCAGTTACTATTTCCACAGGTTGGACTGAGGCTGGCTTCGTGTCTTGCTCATAAACTGTGGAAGTGTCGTACGCCTGGACCGTCGCCTTTGAAAGTGTCTTGCTTCGTTCACGACGCTGTTTCCATATCCTCCGATCCGCCTACTTGTACTGAAAGACTACTCGATCAAGTGCTTGTTCGACGGACTTCTTGTTACTCATATAAACGCGAACCTTGCGGAGCATCAGTTTGCTAACACGTGGGTGGCCAAATTCTACGCCTGACGAGCTTGTGGAAGCATCAGGACTGTATGAATTAAGGTTTTGAAGCGACGTTTGAGTTGAAACAAGCAGTTCCGTCTTCCCGCCGAATTTGCCCCACGTGGTCGACGTCCCGCTCAGGATTTGAACGGTCAAGACGCCGTTGCTGCTCAACTCCATCCGTGTCGTCCAGTTTATTCTCTCATTTGGCGTTGCGAGTGATTGATAAAGCGACAATTCGCTGGAGTCTAGCAAACTAGTCCCTTCCCAAAGTTGTAGCACCATGCCACCCCCTAGGGTTGCTCGTTGATTAATTAACAGCACGGCATAGTAAGATGCCGTGTTTCCTGTAGATGCGATGAGGCAATTTAACTGCGGTGAGCTGCGAATTGCATTAGGCGTTAGGAGGTCAAGCTGCCAATCTTCCTCGATGGCCGTCGTATCGGCACTAACCGCCAAGGGTCCGGCCGACAGCAATGAAGACACTACGAACCCGCAACAAGCAACTTGACGGCAAACTTGTAATATAGACATTGTCGAAACCTCACGTACCTAAAGCAATTCGGAAGACGCAAGACCAATTGAACCCTACTGCGCCAAGTGCTCATGTCAAGAAAAACTAACGTAATCAATCTCTAAATTCGCGATATCCACATTGATGGCCGGTCTACGATGAATTCCATAGCTTGCAGATTGGAATTGAGTTGCGGCTATGAAGCCTTGGTCCAATTTTCGTAACAGCATTGGACCCAACGATAATCTGATCTGGTTGGTTGATTAGAGCGCGTTTCTGGTCAACGTTTTTCCTCGACCGCCATCGAACTGGATGACCATCGCGCAACTAGCCAGTCCATCGGACTGTTATGTGGCTTCGTCTGACGATCTGACATTGATGGCACGTCAATTGCGTTGCTCCTTCATTGCGTTACGAGTGTTCCTCATTGATTCAGAGTTCCAATCGTATCAATGCTGAATGACCTGCAACTTACGTTTCATAAAATCCATAAAGACAATGATGTTTGCAAAAATTGGCAACCACTCGACATTTCTTGCATATCGTTTTGTTTTATGGGGATGAAATTTGAAAGTGTTGCAAATGGTCCAAACGCGCACTAGTGTTCCAATGGCGATTTTTTTAATCGTCAACTCCCAATTGCTCTACTACATTTGGGGATTGCAAACTGACTATGAACCATTGAAAGTATTCATAGTTCCTTACAAAATGAGACTGCACCGTGAGCTACGTGAAAAGAATCCTCCAATCATCGACTTGTCGTTCTTCGATTCGCAACAAAAGCGTCCACCGAATATTGAACTTTGAGTTGATGGAAAAGAGATACGCTTTTGCGGCGGATCTGGTCAGCGTTGGATTGAGTTTTGATGACTTTCAGTACACGGAACACTACGATGTATCGGGCTTTGAGATTGACACTTTGCCAAGCGTTCCGATGCAAGCGGACCCTGTCAATCCAGAGAATACACTTTCCACCTCAACCCCGGTGACCTTGATGGACACCTTTCGATTGCATAGCAATCTGGGTGCTTCCAAAAGGATCTATCTCGACTTTGATGGAAACGTGACAACCGGCACGTACTGGAATTCTTCTTATGCAGGTGGTCAGAATATTGTATCTCCGGCCTTCGACCTCGATGGCAATTCGACGGCGTTTAGCGATTCCGAACGTGAACGAATCCAGTTGATTTGGGAGCGTGTTTCCGAAGACTATATTCCCTTTAACGTGGACGTGACTACGGAGGATCCGGGTGCTGCGTCTCTGATCAATAGTGGCGGAACGGATAGCGAATGGGGAATGCGAGTCGTGATCGGAGGCAGTAGTTTCGACTGGTTAGGAGCTGCGTACGGAGGCATTGCTTACATCGACTCATTCAACTGGTCCTCCGACACTCCAGCCTTCGTCTTCCCTGCACAACTCGGAAACGGCGCCGAGAAATACACTGCCGAGGCGATTAGCCACGAGACGGGCCATTCGCTTGGATTGCGTCATGACGGTCGCCTGAGTCCAGTGGAGGAATACTACGCCGGGCAGGGCAGCGGAAATACCGGTTGGGCTCCAATCATGGGTAACTCATATTACCAGAATGTGACTCAGTGGAGTAAAGGCGAGTATCTCAGTGCAAACCAAACTCAAGACGATATATCGATCATCGCGACTCAAAACGGATTTTCCTTTCGTAATGACGATCATGGCGACAACAATAGTACGGCTGCCTTGCTAGGCGTTTCCGGTGCACAAATTAAGGACTGGGGAATCATCGAACGTACGACGGACGTAGATGCATTTTATTTTTCGACCGGGGCCGGAACGATTCAAATCGATGCGTCGCCCTTGGACCGCGGCCCGAATCTCGATGTGTTCCTTGAGCTATACGACATGGCCAACAATTGGGTGGCTAGCTCCAACCCAGTTGATTTTCTGAGCGCAAGCATCAATATGGTGGTCCTTGAGGGGCAGTATGTAATGCGAGTCAGTGGTACGGGCAAAGGAAGTGCCGCAATCGATGGATATAGCCGTTACGCCAGCTTGGGTCAGTATTTTTTAAGCGGATCTCTGATCCCAACTACAAATGATTTCCTGGCGGTTACAGCAGTAAATGCGATTATGGCTGAGGGGAATTCTAGTTCAAAAGCGTTTACGTTTTTAGTCAACCGATCAGGCAACACCAGCAGTTCAACAACAGTCAATTTTTCGGTTTCTGGAAGTGGTGCCAATCCTACCGACGCGAGTGATTTCACTGGCGGAATATTACCGACTGGCAGCATTGCATTTGCGGCAGGCGAGACTTCAAAGTCAATCACTGTATGGATTTCGGGAGATTCGACCGTCGAGAACGACGAGAGTTTTTCGGTCATATTGTCGAACGCGACAGGAGCGTCGGTCATCGCCGTGGGCAGCGCGAATGGGCTAATTCAGAACGACGATTTTAGCTCTGTCGCCGGAATCAGCGTGACTCCTACTAGTGGCTTGGTTACCAAGGAGACCCGAACCACGGCATCATTTACAGTTGTATTGAAATCCCAACCGAACGCCGACGTCACGATCGAAGTTACATCCCGAGACACGACGGAGGGAACAGTCAGTTCCAGTTTATTGCGATTCACTACAGCCAACTGGAACGTTGCACAAACGGTAACTGTGACAGGAGTGGACGACAACATTCGAGATGGCAACATCACCTATATGATCGACTTGGGGTCTGCACAAAGCAGCGACCTAAGCTACAATGGAATGCAGGTCGCGGACGTGCAAGTAACCAATCAGGATAATGAAAAGGGAAAGATCGTCTCGGGCGGCATGGTCGTCGATGATCTACAAAACGCGATGGACTCGATCGATCATTTCATGTCGCAGCTTTCTAAATCCAATTCGGAAAGCATGACTGGTTTTTCTGCTCATCGCGCTTCTATCACCGCATCAGAGAATAATGTCGAGCGATCTCGCTTTATTTTGCCGGTTGCGCAAAATAGCTTCTCTCTGCCGATCCTCGCTGTCAGTGACTTTAGCGGCCTGAAAGAATTCGAAAAACAGAATGAAGCGTTTGCATCGGAGGGCTCGAAATCGATTCGTATCGACTTAAATGCATTGGACATCGTCTTCATGTGTCACGAGCGTTTGTCAATCTAATGAGGAAACATCGGAATTTTTTGTCTGTACGGTCCCCACATTCGTTCGCTACCACTCGTCCAACCTCACGAGACGGATTTGAAATATGAAACGTCCGATTCCTCCGACACGCTTCTGCGATCTCCACAAGGTTGTGCCTAGCGGCTAGATTCCCAAATTCGGCGTGATTCACAACTAGCTCCTCAACTGTGGAAGCGTCGTACTCCTGCAGGATCGTCTAACAAGGATCGGCTCCACAAGTTGGACCATCCCCACTGTGGACATTGGAAACGGTTGCTCTAGCCTCATACCAGTGTGAGCGATATTAACGAGTTAGACCAATACACTGTGGACATGGGATCTGGTCGCTTGCTCGACGACTGCTTAATCGGCTAGACTGATGTGGCTGGCGGCGGGGTAGCCTGTTGGGTTGGAGTATTGATCTTCTGTTCCGTTTTGCACCAGTGAAATGAATTGCTATTCGTTCGTAGGGTTCCTGAATCGAAGAAGAGAAAGAATGGAAATCTGCGTCGACAAAACTGATTCTGCAAATCGCCTGGTCCACATTCTCGGCTGGCTGACCATTGCGGTTGCGCCGCAGGCGGTCATTCTGGGCTTGATGATCAGCATCGCTTTATCGCACAATTACGGCAGTGGCGGGCCAATAGGAGGAAAAGGTTTCGACTTAGGCATCTGTGTCTACCTTGTCGTCGGCGCTGCGCCGTGGACGCTTGGCTTGTGCTTGACGGCGTGGGGTTTGTTCCGACATCGTCCTTGGGCGCGTACGTTGACGCTCGGCCTTACTGTCGTTGTTTTCGTCTTAACGTTGCTTTTCGGCGGAGGGTTATGGCTTTCGCTCCACAACGAATTGGCTGCTTACCGTCGAGATAATGTGAGTGTGTACCCTGAGTTCGATCCGGTCGCCAGAAAAATGGTTGAAAGACGCGTCCAACGTACCGTTGAGCCACTCGTGCTTCGTAAACACGCGCAACAGCAGGCCCTGTCGTTCCTGCCGTTTCTTTTGTGCTCCCCCTATTGCTTCCTGGCTCAACTCTGTCTTTGGAGACAACCTGTCCGCGCTCTATTTCGCAATCCGCGCTCCATGGATCGCGCATAATAGCCTCGATGGAAAAGCAGTCCGTCGCCCAAGCCCTTGACCTAGTGCCACTCGACGGATGTGTTAAGCTTGATCTCGAAGCGTCGGTTCTCACTCAAGCCGGAACCGGTTGAGCCGACGTAGCTTTTTGTGCAGAAATTCTTAGGCACCGAATCAACTCAGTGGAGGCTAGGGGCGTACGTGGGCTGGCCTTGGTTGATTGCTGATGCTGGAATCCTATTAGACCAGTGCGTAAATGATCCATGCTTCCTCCAGTTCGAGCGGGCGACTGGTCAATCGGTTGAGATTAAAGATTGCAGCTTTGGCGCTCTGCTCATCAGCTTCAAGGAACTGAACAAAAAGTTGCTCACAACCTTTGAGAGTTCGCCTGTTTGGGAGTCAAAGCGCGTCTTCCCAACCGTTCGCCACTACATACGAGTTTCCCAGGGCAGCAACCGCGCGCCCAAGCTTGTATTGGTAACCCACATCGAGGGCATGGGCCTCGGTAAGCGACCGACTGATTCTTAAGCAGTCCTCATACCTTGCTATCGAGTCTTTCGGCCGTTCGAGCGTGTTATATAAGCCCCCCAACTTTAGGAATGAATGACTGTGCCACCCACAAATTGCACTTGTTGATGCAGTTTGGTAGAATTCTAGCCGTTGTTGACGTGATGGCGAAGTTGAACTGAGCGAGGCGGTCCTTCGAACGGGGCCTGCGCAGCTACGCCAAACATCCCTACTCTGTATAATAACGGTCCATAGATATAATAACGGTCCATAGATACGTTTTCAATTTTGGCTCGTCCGCAGAATCTGTGGGTAAAAACGTTTGATATAGCTCCGCGTCAGCGCGTTGGATTTTTCGCATTTCTCAAAAAACAAGCCGACATGCTCGAAAGAAGTCAGGGGCTACCGAAGC
>JANLUJ010000947.1:0-4085 GCA_031363425.1 Pirellula sp. | reverse complement strand
GAGCTTGAGCGACGCTTCGGCTGATCTGCTGTCCTGCAATTGCGCGCAGACTTTTGCAAGATCCACACAGTCACGAAAATCAAGCGAGCCGAGGTCAAGAATACGTTCGCGAACCACCCGCTCCTCCAGTAACATTTTGGTCTTAAAATACAGGTCAGCTAAGGCCCGCAGTCCGGACATGTCCTTGGGCGCAAGTGCCACACAACGCATTAGCAAGCGTTCCGTCTGCATATTGTCTTGTTGCCGAAAGTACACTGTCGCCGCTTCGGTGAACACGGTGGATGCTGTCCGTTTTATCTCCTTTTCGCTAAGGACCTGATACCGTTCCTGACCAGAGAGTTTGTCCCTGCTCATTAGTTCTGAATAGATTTTTAAGTTCTTGGCCGCCTCATCACGGTTGCCTTGTCTGGCGCACGCGTTCCCTAACCCAACGTAGACGCTCGGGGTTGCAGCTCCCAATTCCAGGGCCCTGCGAAAGCTGGTTTCTGCTTCGCTAGGCTTGCCCTGTTCCAGTTGTACTTGTCCCAACAAAATCCAATTCGAGGAGTCATTTTTTGATTTCAGCATTGACTTCTGAATCGTGGCTAAGGCTTCGTCATATCGACCAAGTTTTGACAACGCAATCGCCAGATGATGTAGAAAGTCAAAGGAGTCAAACCCAAGTGAAGCTCCGCGATTGAGGGCGACGATGGCGAATTCGTTGTCGCCTATCTCCATGGCAGTCGAGGCCAAATTGACGCAGTATATTTCTTGTTTTGGCGCAAGCCGTGTGCATTCCTCCCAAAGTTTTCTTGCCTCTGAGTATTGGCGAGTCTGTGCTTTCATCATAGCAACAACGTGCAATGCGTCGGGCAATTTCGGAAACCGATTCTGAAGGTCGGAAACGACTCGCTCCATTTCAGCTTGAAGCAATTCACTGTTGATTTCAATTGGTTCTCGAACCAACCTGAGTGCCGGACTAAGCATTAATTGCATCTTTGGGCTCTCGACAAGCGGTACAGGCGACGCGGGAACAATCTGCGACTGTGCTAGTTCGCTCCTCAGAGTAGATTGACCGTCTGCAAGGACGGCTTGCCCCTCAAGCGCATTGCGAGTTAAAAAGATTGCAATAATGGATAGTGCCAAAGACAGAATGGCTATCAGAGGTATCCACCAAGTATTCGTGACATTCGTATTCGCGACATTCGTATTCGCGACATTTGCAGTCGTAGATTCGTTATTGCTAACCTCCAAAATAGTAAGTTCCTTTCGATGCAAACCTCTTCGCCGATTTGGTTGTGACGCAGCATTGGCAATGCGAAGTCACTCTCGGCAAGAGTGGCCCACCCACTGTCGCACCTGGTTGGCGCAAATTCCGGGTCGTGCTATTCAATTTTCTTTCCTGCTTGTGCAGCGCTCAGCAAGGATTCTATTCGTGCATCCTGTGGCGCGATTTCGTGCGCGCGCTGCAGACACTCGGTCATGCCATCCGCGTCTCCAAGGCCTTCCGCAATCATGGCGCCCATGAGATGCCATTCGACATTGTCGGGATCCAATCTTCTAGCCATTGTTATTTGCTCCTTTGCCATGGAATACTGGCGTTTCCCTAGTCGAATCTTTGCCAATTCCGCGTAAGGAAACGCAACTTCAGGGCTTGTTTTTGTTGCTTCGACCAATACGCGTTCCGCTAAATCAAACTGCCCCAGTTGAGATGCTACGCTCGCCAGATTGATATGGTTGAGGACGTTCGTGGGTTGAAGCTTTAGCAAACGCTGCTGTACCTCCAACGCCTCCTGAATCCGATTGGTTCGGCGATACACACCGGACAACTCCATGTAAGTCGAAAGGTCGCTCGGTTCAATGGCTGTAGCCCGCAATAGCCATTGCTCGGAAACGTTCGGCACGCCACTCATCATTGCGGCCTTTGCTCCTAGTTGATAAAAGCGAACTGCTAAACTGCGAAGGGTTTTCAGGTACGATTCCTCAAAGGACGTCGCGCTTTGCGCTTTCGCAAGTTCGTCTTGTTGAAGCGCCGCTCGGATTTGTTTTGCATCTTCTGTTTTCCCTCGCCGAGCCAGAATATTTCCGAGCATTACTGCCATCGATTTTGAATTGTCTCCAAGCTCAATGGCGCGTCGAAACGCAATCTCGGCGGATTCAAATCGGCCAAGTTGAGTATCGAGCGTCCCGCGCTGCGTTTGAATAGCGGCGTTATCTGGAAACATTGCAAGTCCGTCGTTGATAACGACATCGGCTCGCTCGATCTCGCCAATTGTTGAAAGTCCAGCCGCCAATTCCGCAATCAATTCGGCCGACTTTCGTCCCGATTGATACAAACTATCTAATATTTCGACCGCTTGAGCGTCGTCGCCACGTTGACTGAGAACTGATGCCAGGCCAACAAACGGACCCAATTCCTTGGGTTTCAATTCGGCGCATCTTCGCCAAATGTCTTCCGCCCGTTTGGTTTTCTTGAATTCCGCGAAGATCATTGCGGCCACGTGAAGCCCGTCGGTACTCTCGCCAAAATCAGCGACCAATCGATCTGCTATCCCTAACAATTCGGCCTGCAAACTTTCGACTTGGATAGCCTCGTCCAATTTTGGAAAGTGTACGTGTTGCAAAGACGCCTCATTCGAATTCTTTGCGCCGGATAGACTCGATGGATATGCGGATGCGTCGGTGTTGGTAGGCTCCAATTCGGAAACGGGCGCCATTGGAGTAAGCGAAATTGCAACGGCAATCGACAGACCGGTCCCTATCAATATGACAACGACAAACTTGAGCCATTTAGTCGATATAGGATCAAATTCCCAAGTGCTGCGGCCCACGCGTTTCTTAATTTGTTCACCTGGCATCTGTTTCAAATCAACCTCAATTCGATATGCAAATGCGACGTGCGACAATGCGGTAGTCGCCGTTGATCTTTCATAGGGATGGCGAGCGACAAACAACGATTGTAATCTGTTTATGGCTTCCGAACATCCTTCGAACAAAATTGAGTCAATGCAGTGAAAAGCCTCACTGACGTCGATCGATAGGCGATATGATTGACCCTTCGATTGCCGTTTGTTATTCTCCTTGTAGCGCTTTCTTTGGATGGTGCACCAACTCGCTAATTGTTATTGCCTTTCTAAAGTACACTTCATGTTCAAAATCCTAGCTATGCTTGTTCTTGTTGTAGCGTCCTTAACGTTCGCGGTTTTCGAAATCTACAGTACGAGCTACCCCTTTGTTTTGGCATCCGAGGAAGCACGCAAGTCGCTTGAAGTCACCCCATCGCAAATGCTGGAGCTGAGGTCCGCAGAACTTTCAAGCGATATGATCGCCTACGGAATATTTTCCGCCTTGATGTGCGGAGCCCTAGCCGCATGCTGTAGCCGATCCGAGAATACAGCTGGTCAATTGCTCGGTTTGGCTATTGGCCTTGTAGTGGGTGCGATCGCAGGTGCTGGAATGGGATGGATCGGCCATTGGCTCGAGTTGAGCCCAGCGTTTGTGATATCAGACCCAATGATTTATTCGGTTGTGCGTTGGAGCATCATGTTGTTGCCTGTTGCAATAGCGGCTGGCATTGCAACTTCGATTTCAACCTTTTCGCCGAACGAAATCGGACATGCTGTTATGGGTGCAATCCTAGGTGCGGTCTCGGCGGCAGCTGTGTATTCAGTCGTTGCGGGTAGCGTCACAACTATCGAAGCCCGCTCGAAAATATTGCCGTTTCACGACGCCAATCGCGTATTGATTGTTGCGGCAAGCATATTCTGCATGGGTGTCGGAATTATTCTTCAGCTTCATCGTAAGGGGAAAGTAGAACAATAGCTACCCATGGTGGCGCCGCACGCTTTGGCGTCAGTCAATCCATCCATTACGGCCTAACCAATCACAAAGCAGGCAGCTGAGGACCTTTGGCCTCTTGCGAATTTGCGATTGTTTTTAGTTGCCGATTCCTTCAGGCTTGGAGGCGAGCCTGCAGCTCCGCTTCTACCGAAGTATTTCTTGAATCGCCATACCAAGTCTACCCACATGCGACCGTCGATTCCAATTCGCTTCAAGATCGGATCTAGTTCCTGGGGTATGTCGGCTTTCTGAGCAATGCCTCGTTG
>JANLUJ010000254.1:0-1413 GCA_031363425.1 Pirellula sp. | reverse complement strand
CAGAAATAGATATCTGCCGTTCGCAGATAGAGAGCACTCCGGCTATGGAGCAATCGTCCTTAAGAGCCAACAATACGCGAGTAAGAGCCTGCATGTGCGGAGCATCGATTGCATTTGGCTGCAGTTCCCTGGTCGTCGGTTGCCCGATACCATTGCACGCGTCGGTGACCCATCTTTGGAATCGCGCAGGATCGGAGGCACGGACGCGAGTCGCGATATCCCGAATGGAAATTAGCAGAGTCTGGTATAGCACGGGATCGATTGGAGAGTTCACGCGTCGCGTTTGACCAAGGAGCCAATTTGCATCTTTCTCGTCTCCTTGCAATCCGATCAACTCCAAGTTATTTCTAGCGACTATCGCATTTGCTACTTCCTCAAGTACGACGGATTCGACTTCACGCTGAAGTTCAGCGATAGACCTTTCAGGCCGCTTCACGGATTTAGACGCATTGGTATCTTTTTTAAGCGATTCCCAACGGATGCGCCAGATGCGGCCGCTTTTCCGATCGCGGTCGGGATGGTCGAGTGGTACCTCGTAATGACCGATCACTTTGTTATAAAAATCTGCAACGTACAAACAACCGTCGGGTCCAAATTGCAAGTCAACAGGGCGAAACCAAGGGTCGTCGCTGGTCAATAGATCGGGCATCGCGACTGCCATTGCTGTGGCGCCATGGTAGACGAGGTGATTGCGGTTGATGCGGCTAGTCATGACGTTGCCGCTAAAGAAATTGTCATCAAATTCTTTCGGGAATTGCGAGTCTTTCGAATGAGCGAGCCCGCTAATTGCGGTGCTTCCATGCAAGTGCTCCATCATCGGAGGCACAAATCCGAGCCCGTCATCGGGGCGACCGAAGCTTGGGTAGCAACCGCCTCGGATCAATTGCGAGATCGGTTTGCTGTGGCAGTCTGCAGCGTACCAAAATCCCCATTTGTCTTGCGCCATGCCGAATGGATTCACTTGCCCCTGCGTAAACAACTCCACACGCGAGCCGTCAGGACGAAACCGGAACACATTTCCAGAAATCATTGAAACCGAGTGCCCATCTTTGCCTTGAACAGTGGTCTGATTGTTGAATCCGTGACAAGCGTAAACCCAACCATCGGTTCCCAACCGCATTGAATTGATCATGCCGTGCGTATCACGGGTTGTATCAAATGGCCCAAGCAATATCTCGCGAGAATCGCAAAATCCATCTTGGTCCATGTCTCGCAGATAGAGAATATTCGGAATCGAGAAACAAAGAACTCCATCGCCGTAGGGCAGCAGACCGATTGGAATGTTAAGCCCATCGGCAAATGTGCGCGTGGTTTCGAATTTGCCATCGAGGTCCCGGTCCTCGAGGATCACGACAGCATCCGTTCCGATTTCATCGGCTTTGGCTGGAAACGGATATTGGGTAGACTGGGTAA
>JANLUJ010000251.1:0-3011 GCA_031363425.1 Pirellula sp. | reverse complement strand
TCCCCTTTCACCAGCCTGACGGACAGGGCATGGGGGTCAAATTCCCAATTTTGAAGAATGCCATCAAGGCCTTTGTACGAACTCATTTCGACCTTTCTCAATTTGTTCTTGGACTCATGAGGTCGTTCTGACATCTGGAAGGCTCCCACGCGATAATTGCTCGAGGTACTTTGAAGCCATTGACCCAAGTATAACATCGGTCTTGGCACAGCGTAGTCTAATCGATTCTGACCGCACCGATTTGTGAATGAGGATGTGCAAGTGTTCGCGTTCGTCCACCCTAAGAATAGTGGCACCGGTCTGAAAAGTCGTTAAAACTTACCACTTTTTTGGGCTGCCTTTCCCGGCGCGGCGGTTCTGATACGATTATGTGTGGTTTGAGGGATTTGCGGGTTGTGCTTTCGCTGGTTCAAAAACGTCAAGCGAAAGCAAAATCGGTTAGGCAATTGGACATTTGAAACCAAATGGATGAACCCCAATCATCGAAGCCAATCGATCAGGTCGTGCCCGCTGAGTTGTCCAGGTTTCCACCTACTCTTCCGATTGCGGATACGATTCCCAATGTTCATGAGTGCTCGTATCTAGATGATCGCGTTGCGAATTTGCCTCTAAAACTACCGTCGCGGCTTTTGACTCTGGACGAATTGGATCTTGCGCTGGCTGGTGGAATCCGCCGGTCTGGTGTATTCCTCTACCATACGGCTTGCGGCGAGTGTTCGGCGTGCGAACCGTGTCGAGTCGATGTGCGGAAATTCATTTGGAGGGAATCGTTTCAGCGAGTGCTAAAGCGAGGAAATCAATTTTTGAAAATCAGTATTTCCAGACCATCCTTGGACGAGCGGCGACTGGCAATTTTCAACCTTCACCGAACCCAACGTGGGTTGGGAGTTGCCGATGGCCAGTACCGTAGCGAGGACTACGAAGGTTTCTTGATTGACACCTGTTTGACACAGTCGCTGGAATTGGCTTTTTGGCTAGGTGAGGAGTTGGTTGGCGTCTCTATTGTCGACTGCGGTCGTACTTCGCTTTCGGCTGTTTACACATTCTTCGACCCTGCTTATTCGAAATTATCGCTTGGAACCTATTCCATTCTGAAACAAGTTGAGTTTGCCCGCGACACTGAACGGCAATACGCGTACCTAGGAATGTTTGTGTCCGAAAATCATCACTTAAGTTACAAAGCACGATTCACACCACAAGAGCGATGGATCGATGGAAAATGGGTTTCGCATCAGAATTAGCTTTGGCAGACCAATGGACTTTTTTTCGGGGTATCGACCACCCTACTGGCCGAAAACCGTGGGCTAACGCCCTGCGGCTTACGCGCAAAAAGAGTGCTAAAGTTTTAATCCGAAGAGGTCGCCACCGTTGTTCACTCCTGTACCGCCTTTCAGTGTACCTTGGTATTTACGGACAGCCAGCTCTCGCTTCGGTTCATCTTCTGGTTCGGATTTTTGTTTCGCGGAGTTAGCAGTTTCAGGTTTGGTTTGCGTGGCGCGAAGAGAAAGACCGATTCTCTGGCTGTCGCGTTCAACGGTTAGGATCTTGACCTCAACTTCTTCACCTTCCTTTAGTATATTGGCGACATTGACTACGCGTTTGTGTGCCAATTCGGAAATATGGATGAGACCTTCGATACCGGTGGCAAGTCGAACAAAGGCTCCAAAATTGGCCAAGCGAGTAACGGTGCCCCGTACTAGAGTACCGATGGGGAATCGGGCATCGACATCGGTCCATGGATTGTCTTGAAGGGATCGATACGACAAGCCAATCTTGCCGGTTTCGACATCGATTTTCTCGACTCGAACTTGAATCTTATCTCCTTCTTTAACCACTTCGCTTGGATGTTTGATCTTGTCCCAAGAAAGTTGGCTGATGTGGATCATGCCATCGAGGCCGCCGATATCAACAAAGGCACCGAAGTCCATGACTTTGCGAACAATTCCCTCACATGCTTCTCCGACCTCAAGTGCTGCCAGTCTTTCCTTGCGTTTTGCAGCCTTGTCCCTTTCGAGGACCGCTCGATGGCTAAGTACTAGATTTCCTCGCCTTGGATTGACCTCGGTAATAATGCAAACCAGTTTTTGTCCGATGTAATCTGCCGCAGTTTCTACTCGGAATTCGGAGAGTTGGCTGATTGGGATAAAACCGCGAACGTTGCCCACGAGGCACTCAACTCCGCCAGTGTTTGCGCTTTCGATTTTAGCTTCGACGGCTGAGCCTTCGATTAGGTCGTCCCAATCGTTGACCGCAACTGTCTCTCCGGGAATCGCAAGGTCGTAGAGGCCCTCTTCTTGATTGAACGCGCGAATCAAACAATCGACCGCCTGCCCCTCGACTGGGGGCGTATCGAATTGGAGCAAGGGGACGACACCCTCGTCTGGTCCGCCAAGGCTAATGAATACATTCGCATTGTGAACCTTGATCACTTTACCCTGGTGTCGCGATCCATCTTCGAGCGATCTGCCGACGCGGAGCAATCGATCGCCAATCATCAAGCCATCGAGGTCTGCGCCTTCTAGTTCCGCGTCAAGCATCGACTGTTCTTCTTGGCTGCCCGGGGCTCGCACGCTAGGTACCGGGATTTTCGATGCGGTCGGTGTCGAATCGTTGTTTGAACGATACCGAGGAGCAGGCGCTTCCGCATCTATTTTCTCTGGAGACAATTCCTTTGCTCCTGTCGGAGGGTTTACGCCGACGGAGGATTGTTCGCTTGCGGGGCGAGGTTTCGGTGACGGTTTCTCGCGTGCTTGTCTTTTTTGGTCCTGCTGTATCCGTAACTGCTGAGCCTCTCGCATCAATCGAATTTGTTCCAGATTGATCGGCCCGCCTCCTGGCGACACGGGAGCGCCTAATGGCGTTGCAGAGAGTTCGGGGGTTGAATTTGCGTCAGCTGGGTTTTGCGATTCGGTCATGAGACTGAGGTTTGGAGTAAAACGAAATGGAAAGCACGGAGGCATATCACACCGCTGCGGCTTAGTGTAGCAACGGTAACTCAACATTCTAGGGTT